>NZ_JBYTEO010000006.1:0-157737 GCF_058791355.1 Pseudomonas sp. EB271-G4-1 | reverse complement strand
GGCTGCGATCTTTTGATGTTGCTTTTAAGATCAAGATCAAAAGATCGCAGCCTGCGGCAGCTCCTACAGTGGAGTTAAGGCCATGCTACTCCATAGGTTTGGAGGATGGCGTCAAAAAGCCTTGTCGAAGGTGATTTTCGGTTCTTTCCACGGTCCCTTGACGGTGTACTTCACGCTGGCGAAGCGCGCCACACGGTCACCGATCAACTTGTCGATCAGGAACAGTGCCCCACCGATCGCCGGTGCGCCGACGATCAGCGCGGCGATGGGCAGGTTGTTGGTCACTGGCAGGGTCACCAGCAGTTTCGCATCGATCTGATCGGCCACCATATTCAGGGTGCCGTCGAGCTCGATCGTGCTCGATGGACCGGTCAGGCGGATTGGCTCCCGTGTCACGTACACCCCGTTGGTCGCCACCAGCAGGCCCTTGACCCGGTCATAGCTCAGGCCTTTGCCGAACAGGTCGGAGAAGTCCAGGCGCAAGCGGCGGCCAATGGAGTTGAAGTTGAGCAGGCCAAATACACGCAACGCCTGGGCACTGCCTTCGACCTCGACAAACTGGCCTTCCTTGAGCGACGCATCGAGGGTGCCAGAGAGACGCTTGGTCCCCATCCATGCCGGCGAGCCCGGCCAGCGGGCGTCGACATCCATGTGAAATTCCTGGCTGGTGACGCTCGGCGCGTAGCCCCAGCCCTTGAGGACATCCGCCAGGTTCTTGCCGCTGATCCGCCCCTTGTACCAACTGGTGCTGGCACCAGGTGGACCTTCCCATCCGCCGCTGCCTTGCAACAACATGCCCTTGAGGCCCATGTCCAGCGAGTTGAGCGCGATACCCCTGGCCGTCGGACGCACCTTCAGCGACCAGGCGCCCACCAGGTCGTTGCCCTGATATAACTGATTGATGATGATATCCAACGCCGGGATCTTGGTCGGGTCCACCGAGGCCAGGGGATCCGGCGAGTTTTCGTCGGCCAGAACCTTTGGGTCCGGGGCGGGCAGGCGCACCGTTTGCAGGTTGATCACCATCGGCGCAGCCTTGGCATCGGGGATGCTGGCGGCGCCCTTGACCTGCTGGCTGTCGAGTTGCAGGGCCCACGAGGACGGCTTGCGCGTCAGCTGCACCGCTGCCTGATCCAGGGTGGTACCGAAGGCGCTGAGCTTGCCGACCTTGATGTCCGCTCCGCTGAGCAACTGCTTGGCGTTGCCACCGGGGTCTTGGCCGGCATACTTGCTCACCAGGTCCTGCCAGGGGCCGACATCCAGTTCCGAGAGCACGCCACGAATGCGCAAACCCTTGGCCCCGGGCAGCGCGGCCGTGCCATTGCCGAGGAACAATTCACCGCGGCCCCCGGCAAAATTGCCGGCCGGTGCAGCAAACGTGAAGCTCGCCAGCTCCCCGTAATTTGCCCAGTAGCGCCGCTCCGCTCCTTGCAGGGTCATGCGAAACGAAGTGTCGCGCCCAACATCCGCCGCCAGGCCAAAGGGCGCCGGCAGATCGACGGCCACACCCTTTAGACTGGAATTGACCATCAATTGGCTATCGGCACCATCCAGGGTCAGTTGCAGTTGGTACGGGATAACGCCACTCACTGGCAACGGCTGGGTCACGCTCAGCCAGTCCTTGAGTTTCTTGACTTCGACCTGCCCGGAAGCGGTGACCCGGGTGTTGAGCTTGCCTTCACGACCGTCGGCGAAAATTTTCGCAGTGACCGGCTTATCGAAGGCGCGCGCACTGATGTTCTGCCCACTCAAGCCTTTGCTGCTGTCAAAACGGAAGTCACCCTTGAGCTGAGTCAGCTCGAGGGGGGGCTCGGGCAGTTTCAAACGGGCCTTTGCCGTCTTGAAGTCAACCAGGATCTTGGGCTGTTCGCCCTTGGCCAGCGGAATATCCAGCTTCAGTTTGCCTTGCAGATCGCCCTCGCCTTCCCAACCCGCGAAAGTCTCGGCAGTGCCTATCGGCGCTTCCTTGAGGATTTTCAGGCCATCACCCAATCCACCGGCGAACGCACCGTCGAGAAACAGGTGACTGTTTTGCCCGGCGGGCACGTGGGGAATGCTGACGTAGATATCGCGGACCTGGGTATCGAGCAATTGCCCCTTGCTGGCCAGGATCCGTACCCCACTGTCTTCAACGAACACATCACCCGTGACCTTGCTGACATGCGGCCAGCCAGGCTGGAACGCCAGCTCGGCATCGTGGACCTTGAAAAACAGGCTGATGCTGCGTGCCGTTTCCTCCGCGCCGTGGTTCAACGAGCCTTGGTACTGGAAGAATCCCTGGTCCACCGCACCTTTGAGAATCGCCGTGCGCAGCCATTCGTCCAGCGCCGGGCTGAGGACGGTCGGCAGGTATTTGGCGGTGTAGCGACCGTCGCCGTCCACCAGACCAACCCGCAGGTCCATGTAGTCTTCCCGTGCCTCATCGAAAAACAGGCGGATCAAGAAGTCGCCGGCAATCTTGCCTTCCTCGCCCAACACCTTCAGGTACGGCGCGATCAGCGTGAAACTTTCCTTGTCGAGCTTCCAGGTCAAGGTCGCGTTGGCCTGGATGTATTGCCATGGCTTGGCGAAAATCGGGTCCAGGTGCAGCATGAAATCCTTGCTGTCCATGCGCAACTCGCCATGGCCAAGGTCGCCGCTGATGCTGCCCGTGACATTACGTGCCGCTGGGGCACCGTGATACGCGTCAAAGCCGACGCGATCAAGGTTGGCTGCGAAGCTGAACCGGCTGTCATCGGTGGCATTGGGCTTCACGTCGATCAGCACGTTGCGCAACCCACCGGTGACCTTGAGCCGCTCGACCACCGTGGCGACCCCTTCCGGCAATGGCGCCAGGGCGTTGAGCACCGGCGTGAGTGGTGTCAGGTCGAGACGGTCGGCTTGCAGATGCCAGATGTTTTGCGTCTGGTCCGAGGCCGTGACCTGCTTCAATTGCAGTCGTGATTCCCAGCGGGTCTCGCCAAGGTTCATGGCCAGGGAGTCAACCGTTACCAGCATGCCCTCGGCGCTGCGCTGGAAATAACCGTTAAGCGCCAGGTTGTTGATCTGGATCGGCTTGCGTTCGGCATAGGCCCCTTTGAATTGCGGCGCATTCAACCGCACGGCGCCGCTTTGCAAGGCGCCTTTGCCCCAGGTTGCCCACAGCTCGCCACCCGCCTTGAGTTCGGAGAAATTCCACTGCTGGGTCAGGGTTTCGGGCAACCATTTCGACCAGTCGCTTTGCGGCAAGCTCACATAGACTTGCGCCTCGCCGTCCTGCCACTGGCTGGCTCGAATACGGGTACGCACACTCAAGGCCAATGGCTGGCCATCGGGCAGGGTCAAGCGGGCATCGAGTCGTTGGCGGGATGCGCCGGTTTTCAGCGTCGCGCCAACGTACGTCAGGGTCAGCGGCGATTCTCCCCAAGGCTGCAACGTGACCTGGCTGTCGAGTACCGACAGTTGCTGGATCATTTGCATGCGATTGAGTAGCTGCTCCGGCTCAAATGGCTGATCGTCCTTGACCGGCAAGCCTTCCAGCGCCCACGCGCCGTCATCGCCTTGCTTGAGGCTGATCTTCAGGCCATTGAGTTCCAGATTGGCGATGCGCACCTCGCGGGCCAGCAGACTCTCCCACAGGTCCGGGACAGCCCGCACGTTTTCCAGGTGCAGGGCGTTGGCCCCCTCGCCTACGGTCACGTCGTGAGCCGACAGAATGGGCGCGAAGCCACTCCAGCTGCCTTTCAGCTCGCCGATTTGCAGGGGCATGCCCAAGGCCTCGCTGGCCTTGGTTTCGACTTCGCCACGGTACTCGGCCACCAACGGCGCCAGTTCCCGGCCCAGGCTGACGTACAACGCCATCACCACCAAAACCAACGCGCACAGGCCCAGACCCCAGCGGGTCAGTGCGGCCAATATGCGTGTCAGACGCTCCATGTCAGGTGGCTCCCATGGCAAAAGTTCTGCAGACAGCTGAGGCCAGCCATTCAGGAAAATTCAGGACGAAGCAGTTCAGAGCAGCACGACGTCGTATTGTTCCTGGGAATACATGGTTTCGACCTGGAATCGGATGGTGCGCCCGATAAATACTTCAAGTTCGGCGACGTTACCCGACTCCTCATCGAGCAGACGATCGACAACCCGCTGGTTCGCCAATACACGATAGCCTTCCGCCTGATAGGCGCGAGCCTCACGCAGGATTTCGCGGAAGATTTCATAGCAAATGGTTTCCGGGGTTTTCAGCTTGCCACGCCCCTGGCAACTGGTGCACGGCTCGCACAGGACCTGTTCGAGGCTTTCGCGGGTGCGCTTGCGAGTCATCTGCACCAGGCCCAACTCGGTGATGCCGATGATGTTGGTCTTGGCGTGGTCGCGCTCCAGTTGCTTCTCGAGCGTGCGCAGGACCTGGCGCTGGTGTTCTTCATCCTCCATGTCGATGAAGTCGATGATGATGATCCCGCCCAGGTTGCGCAGCCTCAATTGTCGGGCAATGGCGGTCGCCGCTTCGAGGTTGGTCTTGAAGATGGTTTCTTCAAGATTTCGATGCCCGACGAACGCACCGGTGTTGACGTCGATGGTGCTCATGGCTTCCGCCGGGTCGACCACCAGATAACCGCCAGACTTCAACGGGACTTTGCGCTCAAGGGCCTTCTGGATTTCATCTTCGACACCGTACAGGTCGAAAATCGGTCGCTCGCCCGGATAGTGCTCCAGACGATCTGCGATCTCTGGCATCAATTCGGCGACGAACTGCGTGGTTTTCTGGAAAGTTTCCCGGGAGTCGATGCGAATCTTCTCGATCTTCGGGCTCACCAGGTCGCGCAGCGTGCGCAGCGCCAAGCCGAGATCCTCATAGATCACACTCGGCGCGCTGATGGTCTTGATCTGCTCGCTGATCTGGTCCCATAGCCTGCGCAGGTAGCGGATGTCCATGAGGATTTCATCGGCACCGGCCCCTTCGGCGGCCGTGCGCAGGATGAACCCGCCCGCTTCCTTGATGCCTTCCTTGGCCACGCAATCGGTGACCACTTGCTTGAGGCGATCGCGCTCGGCCTCGTCTTCGATTTTCAGCGAAATACCGACGTGGGCGGTGCGCGGCATGTACACCAGGTAACGAGAAGGAATCGACAGCTGCGTGGTCAGGCGCGCACCTTTGGAGCCGATGGGGTCCTTGGTGACTTGCACCACCAGGCTCTGGCCTTCGTGCACCAACGCGCTGATGCTCTCGACGGCCGGACCTTCACGCAAGGAGATTTCGGATGCATGAATGAACGCGGCGCGGTCCAGGCCGATATCGACGAACGCCGCCTGCATGCCGGGCAATACCCGCACGACCTTGCCTTTGTAGATGTTGCCGACGATCCCGCGCTTTTGCGTGCGCTCGACATGAACTTCTTGCAGGACACCGTTTTCGACCACCGCCACGCGCGATTCCATCGGCGTGATGTTGATCAGGATCTCTTCACTCATGGCAGGGTCTCGTTCAGGCATGTTCACAATAATGGCCGGGTACGACGCTTAGCGTGCGTTATTGGGTTGCCAACAGGGTATGCCGAAATGGCCGAGCAGTTGCGCGGTTTCGCACAGCGGCAGTCCAACCACCGCCGAGTAACTCCCAGTGAGCCCGGCGACAAACACTGCGCCCAGCCCTTGAATGCCGTAGCCACCGGCCTTGTCCCGAGGTTCACCGCTGGCCCAGTAGGCCGCCGCTTCATCTGGGCTGATTTCACGAAAACGTACGTGACTGGTGACCACCAACGACTCGCAACGATCAAAATCGAGCAGCGCTATCGCGGTCAGGACCTGATGCTCGCGCCCGGACAACATCTTCAGCATGGCGCACGCGTCGCCTTCATCAACCGGTTTGCCAAGAATTTTTCCATCAAGCACCACGGCGGTATCTGCACCGAGCACGCAGCAGGACGCATCAGACGCGACTGCGCCGCGTCCGGCCTCGGCCTTGCCACGCGCCAGGCGCTCGACATAGGCCGACGGGGATTCATGATTCAAAGGGGTTTCATCGATATCCGCGCTGATGGCGGTGAACGGCACGCCGATCTGCGTGAGCAGTTCACGCCGACGCGGTGAGCCAGAGGCGAGGTACAACCGTTTCATCAAGACCTCTCCCTGTCTAATGCCCGAACGAATTAATTGATTTTGTAGCGTCGACGCAATCCGCGCAAACCGAAGCTGACCCAGGGCCAGAGCAACGCGCTGACCAGTGCCGGCAATACCAGGGCCAGGGTTGGCTGACGATTGCCAGTCAAGGCGCTGAGCCATAGTTGCACCAGCTGGGCGAGGCCGAAGATCACCAGGATCACCAGGCTCTGCTGCCACATCGGGAACATTCGCAGGCGTTGTTGCAGCGCCAGCACCAGGTAGGTGATGAGCGTCAGGATCAATGCATTCTGGCCCAGCAGCGTGCCGTACAGCACGTCCTCGGCCAAGCCCAGGCACCAGGCGGTGACCATCCCGACTTTCTGCGGCAGCGCCAGTGCCCAGAACGCCAGCAGCAAGGCCAGCCACAGGGGGCGCAGGATCTCCATGAATTGCGGCAGCGGCGATACGCTGAGCAACATGCCGACGGCAAATGTCAGCCAGACGATCCAGCCGTTTCGAGAAGCTGTGACACCGACCATTATTCTCGTCCCCCAGTGGTAGCCGGTGCGGAGACAGGCGGTTTGGCAGCAGGCTTGACAGCAACGGGCTTGACGACAGCGGGTTGTGTCGCCGGTGGCTTGGCGGGTGCAGTCGTGGTGGGTTTGGCGGCAGGCTTGGCCGGGGTCGTGACCGCCGGAGTTGCCGCTGGCGTCGCCGGAACAGCCGGAGCCGCGACTGCTGCCGGTACAACCGCCGGTCTCGGCACGGTCGCCGGAATGATCGGCCCCCCACCCTGCGCATCCAGGCTTTCCTGGGCCTGGGCAGCGTCGTTGGCGCGCTCCTCGGCAGTGCGAGTGTCGCTGAACACCAGCAGCAAATAACGGCTGCGGTTCAAGGCGGCGGTCGGTACGGCGCGAACAATGGCGAACGGCTGGCCGGAGTCATGGATCACTTCCTTGACCGTCGCCACCGGGTAACCTGCCGGGAAACGCTGGCCCAGGCCGGAGCTGACCAACAGGTCGCCTTCCTTGATATCGGCGGTATCGGCCACGTGGCGCAATTCGAGGCGTTCCGGGTTGCCGGTGCCGCTGGCAATGGCGCGCAGGCCGTTGCGGTTGACCTGCACCGGAATGCTGTGGGTGGAATCGGTCAGCAGCAGGACCCGGGAGGTGTAGGGCATCAACTCGACCACCTGGCCCATCAGGCCACGGGCATCGAGCACCGGCTGCCCGAGCACCACGCCGTCGCGTTCACCCTTGTTGATGATGATGCGATGGGTGAATGGGTTGGGGTCCATGCCGATCAACTCAGCCACTTCGACCTTTTCGTTCACCAGTGCCGAAGAGTTGAGCAACTCGCGCAGCCGAACGTTCTGCTCGGTAAGGGAGGCAAGCTTTTGCATGCGCCCCTGCAACAGCAGGTTTTCGCTCTTGAGCTTTTCGTTTTCGGCGATCAGTTCGGTGCGGCTGCCAAACTGGCTGGCCACACCCTGCCATAGCCGCTGCGGCAGGTCGGTGATCCAGTAAGACTGCATCAACACCAGCGACATCTGGCTACGCACTGGCTTGAGCAGTGTGAAGCGGGCATCGACCACCATCAGCGCGACCGACAGCACGACCAGCACCAACAAGCGCACGCCCAGTGAGGGACCCTTGGTGAAAAGCGGTTTAATAAGCCGCTCCTCCCAGGCAAATGTTCTCTTTATTCATACGGCATCAAACCGGCCTGGATGCAGACGACAGAAGATAAACGCGAACAGGCAGCACTGCAAAGTGCCGCCTGCGCGCTCACAGCATAGAGGCGATCCGGCGACTTATTCGCTGGAGAGCAGGTCCATGGTGTGTTTATCCATCATTTCCAATGCACGGCCACCGCCGCGAGCAACGCAGGTCAACGGGTCTTCGGCAACGATCACCGGCAGGCCGGTTTCCTGTGCCAGCAGCTTGTCGAGGTCACGCAGCAAGGCGCCACCACCGGTCAACACCAGGCCACGCTCGGCGATGTCGGAAGCCAGTTCCGGCGGCGACTGCTCCAGCGCGCTCTTCACGGCCTGAACGATGGTCGCCAGCGACTCTTGCAGCGCTTCGAGCACTTCGTTGGAGTTCAGGGTGAATGCGCGTGGAACGCCTTCGGCCAGGTTGCGGCCACGAACGTCGACTTCGCGAACTTCGCCACCCGGGTAAGCGGTACCGATTTCCTGCTTGATGCGCTCGGCAGTGGACTCACCGATCAGGCTGCCGTAGTTGCGACGCACATACGTGATGATCGCTTCGTCGAAACGGTCGCCACCTACCCGTACGGATTCGGCATAGACCACGCCATTCAGCGAGATCAGCGCGATTTCGGTGGTACCGCCACCGATATCCACGACCATCGAACCGCGGGCTTCTTCAACCGGCAAACCGGCACCGATCGCAGCAGCCATCGGCTCTTCGATCAGGAACACTTCACGGGCACCGGCACCGAGCGCCGATTCACGGATGGCGCGACGTTCAACCTGGGTGGACTTGCATGGGACGCAGATCAGCACTCGAGGGCTAGGCTGCAGGAAGCTGTTTTCATGAACCTTGTTGATAAAATACTGCAGCATCTTTTCGCAGACGCTGAAGTCGGCGATCACGCCGTCTTTCATCGGACGAATGGCAGCAATATTGCCCGGCGTACGGCCCAACATGCGCTTCGCTTCGGTGCCGACAGCAACGACACTTTTCTGGTTACCGTGTGTCCGAATGGCCACAACCGATGGCTCATTCAGGACGATACCGCGCTCACGCACGTAAATAAGGGTGTTGGCAGTGCCCAGGTCAATGGAAAGATCGCTGGAAAACATGCCACGCAGTTTCTTGAACATGGGAAAGGGACCCTAGGCAACGCGTGGGTAAAAAAGTGCGGCAAACTCTAACAACGACAGGGATTTTGGGCAAGGCGCCAATATGTTAAATTGGCCGTTTTTCTGTGCACCAAACCCCACAATCGCGGCCATATGACCGTAGAAGTGCGGTAGTGTTCCGACAATCTAACACACGGACGCCGTCCGTCTTGTTTTCCACTGGAGAATCCCAATGGCGCTTGAACGCTCCGACGTGGAAAAAATCGCTCATCTGGCCTGCCTTGGCCTCAATGATGCCGATCTTCCACACATCACTTCGGCCCTCAACAGCATTCTCGGGTTGGTCGACGAAATGCAGGCGGTGAATACCGATGGTATCGAGCCGCTCGCCCACCCACTGGAAGCCAGCCAGCGCCTGCGTGCAGACGTCGTGACCGAGAGCAACAATCGCGAGGCCTACCAGTCCATCGCACCAGCGGTCGAAAACGGCCTGTACCTGGTTCCGAAAGTCATCGACTAAAGGGAAAGAGCCTGCAATGCATCAATTGACTCTGGCCGAGATCGCCCGCGGACTCGCCGATAAAAAGTTTTCCTCCGAAGAGCTGACCAAAGTCCTGCTGGCGCGCATCGCCCAGCTCGACCCACAGCTCAACAGCTTCATCAGCCTCACTGAAGACCTGGCGCTCACGCAGGCGAAAGCCGCTGATGCCCGCCGGGCCAATGGTGAGAGCGGCGCCCTGCTGGGTGCGCCGATCGCCCACAAGGACCTGTTCTGCACCCAGGGCATCCGCACCAGTTGCGGCTCGAAGATGCTCGACAACTTCAAGGCACCGTACGACGCCACCGTCGTCGCCAAGCTGGCCGCTGCCGGGGCCGTGACCCTGGGCAAGACCAACATGGACGAATTCGCCATGGGCTCGGCCAACGAGTCGAGCTATTACGGCGCGGTGAAAAACCCGTGGAACCTGGAATACGTGCCGGGCGGTTCCTCCGGCGGCTCCGCGGCTGCAGTGGCCGCTCGCCTGTTGCCTGCCGCCACTGGCACCGATACCGGCGGTTCGATCCGCCAGCCAGCGGCGCTGACCAACCTCACAGGCCTGAAACCGACGTACGGTCGCGTATCGCGTTGGGGCATGATCGCCTACGCGTCCAGCCTCGATCAGGGCGGTCCGTTGGCGCGCACTGCCGAAGACTGCGCAATATTGTTGCAAGGTATGGCCGGCTTCGATCCGAACGATTCGACCAGCATCGATGAACCCGTGCCGGACTACAGCGCCAGCCTCAACGGTTCGCTGCAAGGGCTGCGCATCGGCGTGCCGAAAGAGTATTTCAGCGCCGGTCTCGACCCGCGCATCGCCGACCTGGTGATGGCCAGCGTCGAAGAGCTGAAAAAGCTCGGTGCCGTGATCAAGGAAATCAGCCTGCCAAACATGCAGCACGCGATTCCTGCGTACTACGTGATCGCCCCGGCGGAAGCCTCTTCCAACCTGTCGCGTTTCGATGGCGTGCGCTTCGGCTATCGCTGCGAAGACCCGAAAAACCTGGAAGACCTGTACAAGCGCTCCCGTGGCGAAGGTTTCGGCACAGAAGTGCAGCGCCGCATCATGGTCGGCGCCTACGCCCTGTCCGCCGGCTACTACGACGCCTACTACCTGAAGGCGCAGAAGATTCGTCGCTTGATCAAGAACGACTTCATGGCGGCCTTCAACGAGGTCGACATCATTCTCGGCCCAACCACGCCAAACCCGGCCTGGAAGCTCGGCGCCAAGAACAGCGACCCGGTCGCTGCCTACCTGGAAGACGTCTACACCATCACCGCCAACCTCGCCGGCCTGCCAGGCCTGTCGATGCCGGCCGGTTTTGTCGATGGTTTGCCAGTAGGCGTGCAGCTGCTCGCTCCGTATTTCCAGGAAGGCCGCTTGCTCAACGTTGCGCACCAGTACCAGTTGAACACTGACTGGCACACCCGCACCCCAACCGGCTTCTGAGGAGACACACATGCAATGGGAAGTCGTGATCGGGCTGGAGATTCACACCCAGCTCACCACCCGGTCGAAAATCTTTTCCGGTAGTTCCACCACCTTCGGTTCCGAGCCGAACACCCAGGCCAGCCTCGTAGACCTGGGCATGCCCGGCGTACTGCCGGTGCTGAACCAGGAAGCGGTGCGCATGGCGGTGATGTTCGGCCTGGCGATTGACGCCGAGATCGGCCAGCACAACGTGTTCGCACGCAAGAACTACTTCTACCCGGACCTGCCCAAGGGCTACCAGATCAGCCAGATGGAATTGCCGATCGTCGGCAAGGGCCACCTGGACATCGCCCTGGAAGACGGTACGGTCAAACGTGTCGGCATCACCCGCGCGCACCTGGAAGAAGACGCCGGCAAGAGCCTGCACGAAGAGTTCAACGGTGCCACCGGCATCGACCTGAACCGCGCGGGCACGCCACTGCTGGAGATCGTTTCCGAGCCAGACATGCGCAGCGCCAAGGAAGCCGTGGCTTACGTCAAGGCGATCCACGCACTGGTGCGATACCTGGGCATCTGCGACGGCAACATGGCCGAAGGTTCGCTGCGTTGCGACTGCAACGTATCGATCCGTCCAAAGGGCCAGGTCGAGTTCGGTACGCGCTGCGAGATCAAGAACGTCAACTCGTTCCGCTTCATCGAGAAGGCGATCAACAGCGAAATCCAGCGTCAGATCGAGCTGATCGAAGACGGCGGCAAGGTGATCCAGCAGACCCGCCTGTACGATCCGAACAAGGACGAAACCCGTCCGATGCGCAGCAAGGAGGAAGCCAACGACTACCGCTACTTCCCCGATCCGGACCTGCTGCCTGTCGTGATCGAAAACTCGTTCCTCGACGACGTGCGCGCCACCCTGCCCGAATTGCCACCGCAGAAACGCGAGCGTTTCCAGGAGCAATTCGGTCTGTCGGTCTATGACGCCAGCGTGCTGGCCACCAGCCGCGAACAAGCCGACTACTTCGAGAAGGTCGCGAGCATCGGCGGCGACGCCAAGCTGGCGGCCAACTGGGTCATGGTTGAACTGGGCAGCCTGCTCAACAAGCAAGGCCTGGATATCGAGCAGTCGCCGGTTTCGGCCGAGCAACTGGGCGGCATGCTGCTGCGCATCAAGGACAACACCATCTCCGGCAAGATCGCCAAGGTGGTGTTCGAAGCCATGGCCAACGGCGAAGGCAGCGCAGACGAGATCATAGAAAAGCGCGGCCTCAAGCAAGTGACCGACACCGGCGCGATCTCGGCGGTGTTGGACGAAATGCTCGCGGCCAATGCCGAGCAGGTCGAGCAATACCGCGCGGCAGACGAAGCCAAGCGCGGCAAGATGTTCGGCTTCTTCGTCGGCCAGGCCATGAAGGCATCGAAAGGCAAGGCCAACCCGCAACAGGTCAACGAACTGCTGAAAAGCAAGCTCGAAGGCTGACCGGAATGGAGCCAGCTCTAAAATCTGGCTCCATTTTACTGTGGGAGCGAGCCTGCTCGCGAATGGGGTTTGGCACTCAACACAAAATTGACTGTCAGATTGGCATTCGCGAGCAGGTCGGATCGCCGCACCGTCGCTCCCACTTTTTGTTTCGGGAAAACTTCTATGAAGCGCCTACTTGGACTTTGCGCCCTGCTCTCCCTGCTCGCCGGTTGCGCCAGCACCGACACCGTCGACCCGCACGGCTATGACAAAACCGGCGTTGCCTCCTATTACGGCGCCAAACACCAAGGCAAACGCACCGCCAGTGGCGAGCGTTTCGACAAGAATTCCCTGACCGCCGCCCATCGCCAGCTACCCTTCGGTACACGGGTGAAGGTCACCAACCTGAAAAACGACAGATCCTGCGTAGTGCGCATCAATGATCGTGGCCCGCACACCCGTGGCCGCCTGATTGATTTGTCCCATGAAGCCGCCGAACGACTGGGCATGCTCAAGAGCGGTACCGCGCGGGTTCGCGTGCAAGCCCTCGACTGACCGACGGAGCCCCGACCATTTTCGGACTAGCCGATTTACCCCTGATCAGCGTGATTGAATTGCTCAGCGGGCTGGCGTTGCTGATCGCCGGCGCCGAACTGATGGTGCGCGCTGCCGTGCGCCTGGCAGCACGCCTGCATGTACGCCCACTGATCATCGGCCTGACCATCGTCGCTCTCGGCAGCAGCGCACCGCAGATGGCGGTCAGCCTGCAAGCCACCTTGGCCCACAACGCCGACATTGCCGTCGGCAGTGTGATCGGCAGCAGCATTTTCAACATCCTCGTCACCCTCGGATTGTCGGCGCTGATCATCCCGTTGCGGGTGTCACGCCAACTGGTGCGCCTGGATATTCCCCTGATGATCGGCGCCAGCCTGCTGGTATTCGTACTCGCCTGGAATGAAGAACTGACCCGTGCCGACGGCGTGATGCTGTTGACGGCACTGGCGATTTACCTGGGCTTGTTGCTGCGCCAGTCACGGCATTCGGCGCGCCCGGTTTCGAGCCATGAGCACAACGGCCAGGCGCCATGGCTGAGCAGCCTGCTGATGATTATCGCCGGGCTGGCGATGCTGGTGTACGCCGGGCACCTGCTGTTGGGGGCTGCCGTTGCGGTCGCCACCGATCTTGGGCTGTCGGAGCGGATCATCGGCCTGACCATCGTCGCTGTCAGCACATCACTGCCTGAGCTCGCCACTTCGTTGATCGCCGCGATGCGCGGCGAGCGTGATATTGCCGTGGGCAACGTGATTGGCAGCAATTTGTTCAACCTCCTGGGTGTGCTGGGCCTGACCGCGCTAGTCGCGCCAGCGCCGCTGTCGGTATCGCCAAACGCCCTGGATTTCGACCTGCCGGTAATGCTTGGCGTCGCGGTGCTATGCCTGCCGGTGTTCTATTCCGGTTACCGCGTGACCCGCGCCGAAGGCCTGCTGTTCCTGGGCTTGTACCTGGCTTACGGACTGCACGTGGTGTCGTTCACCACCGGCATGCCGCTGGCCGGCAAGCTTGAACACCTGATGCTGTTTTTCGTCCTGCCAGCGCTCGTGGCGTTCTTGTTGTTCACGTCATTGCGCGCCTGGCGTCGCCAACACCATAAGAGGGAATTGCCATGACCGAGAACAAGAAAACCGGCGTTGAAGTACGTCGCCAAGTGATGGGCGACACCTTTGTCGACCGCGCACTGGGCAACGCTACGGAGTTCACCCAGCCGCTGCAGGATTTCGTCAACGAACATGCCTGGGGCGGAGTCTGGAATCGCGAAGGCCTGCCCTTGAAAACCCGCAGCCTGATCACGCTCGCAGCGCTGACGGCGCTGAAGTGCCCGCAGGAATTGAAAGGCCACGTGCGCGGGGCGCTGAACAACGGCTGCACCGTGGAAGAGATACGCGAAGCGCTACTGCATTGCGCGGTGTATGCCGGTGTCCCAGCGGCGATTGATGCGTTTCGGGCGGCGCAGGAAGTTATCGAGCAATATCAGTAACCCTCCTCGTTTAAAACTTCGTTCGACGGGAACGTAATTGACTGCGGCGCCCCGTCGAATGTTTTCGACTGCCTGAAATCCGACGGATGCATATTTGCACCGATACTTTCCAAATATAAATATCTCGAAAAATAACACGCCCGAAAAACCTTTCCATATCGATAATACAAAGACAATCTTCTCCCATCGCAAAAAAACCGTCACAACAATTCCTAAACAACTTGAAACAAGCGAGAAGATTCAATGCGACCCGCCTTTTTTGCCACGGTCCAGAACATACTGATAACCCTTGCACTGGCAAGCCCCGCTGCACATGCCGAAACCTTGGTAGACAGGTGCTCAGTACCAATCCAAGATTTCAGCGAAGTGCTAAATTGCTATAAAAACCAGGAAGCGTCAAAGCCATTACTCTACGCTGCAAAAGGCACCCAACTCTTTCCGGGCGTAGAAAAGCGCAGCTTTGAGCTTTCGGCTCAGCAGTGGTCACCCGAAGGGCTAGTCAGTCCGAAACAATGGAAACATAGTGTCGATATTTATATCCCGCATAATGCCAACCTTGAGCAAGCAATACTGGTAGCGAATAACGGCACCAATATACCCGCTGGAAACAAGGTCGAAACTGAACCTACGGATTTCACTCAATCCATGGCCCTGGAAGTTGCACGGAGAACTCGGACAATCGTCATCTCTCTCAGTAATATCCCCAATCAATATCTCACTTACGCCGACGACGGGATTGCCCGTACAGAAGACTCAAACGTCGCCCATAGCTGGAAGTTATTTCTCGAAAATCCCGAAGCGCGCCCCTACATGTCCGTTCATTTGCCGATGATGGCTTCCATGGTCAAGGCGATGGACCTTGCCCAGAAAGAACTCAAACCTTGGAAAGTCGAACGATTCATCGCCAGTGGCTTGTCGAAACGCGCTTGGGTGGCCTGGCTCACCGCTATTGCGGATGAGCGCGTCAACGCGGTCGTACCCTTTGTCATTGATATTCTCGGCTCAGACAAAGTGTTCGAACATACCTTTCAAACCTTTGGAAAAAACTGGCCGCTGGCATTCTATGACTATCACCGTGAAGAGGTGATCCAGAGGCGGCACAGCGAAAACTTCCAGAAACTGATGACCATCGAGGACCCCTTGGCTTATCTGGACAGCGCCTATGCCGAGCGGCTGTCAATTGCGAAGTACATCGTCAACGCCAGTAGTGATGACTTTTTCGTTCCAGATAACACAGACTTCTATTTCGACCGTCTGCCCGGGCCGAAAAGCCTACGGGTCGCTCCCAATTCCAGCCACGGCGGGATTCGGCAATTCGTTGAAAGCTCGCTTATTACCGTAGTCAACCGATGGCAGCAAAATCGCCCGCTACCCTCCATGACGACTAGCACAACAACCCACGGCACCGGCAAATCCGTTTCGTTGCAGTTCAGCGAGCCGCCTGCCCAGGTGACTCAGTGGACCGCCGTGAATCCGACGGCGCGAGACTTCCGGGATGCTTGCGCAATTCGCTATCAGCCCCTGCATATCACCCCTTCCACCCCGTTGCAGGCACAGGTGCATATGGAAACACCCGAGCAGGGCTGGGCTGCGACATTTCTAGAGGCGACCTTCGCCGATGGTTTTGTCGTCACCACACCGGTGCAAATCATGCCTGAGCACTACCCGACCGCTGCCCCTCCAGAGAACGGGCCCACGTGTAAAACCCTACCCGACCTGGCCAAGCGCTAAATCCAGCCCCCCCACTGCAACAAAAAGATCCCGACATTGGTGGTCACCGCCGCCATCAGCGTGGTGAGCACAATGATCGCCGCCGCCAGTTCATGATTGCCATTCGCTGCCCGGGCCATGACGAAACTGGCGGCGGCGGTCGGGCTGCCGAAGTACAGGAACAGAATCCCCAACTCCGCACCGCGAAAGCCCCAGAGCCACGCGCCCAGGGTCGCCAGGATTGGCAGGCCGAGCATCTTCAACAGACTTGAACTGAGCGCCATCGAGCCACTTTTTCGCATCGCCGCCAGTGACAGCGTGCCGCCGATGCAAATCAACGCCAACGGCAAGGTGGTTTGCGCCAGATACTGGCCGGACGTCTCCAGCCATCCCGGCAAGCTGATCTTGAAGTAAGCAAAGGGCGCGGCCGCAATCACGCTGATGATCAGCGGGTTACTGATCACGCTTTTGCAGATGCTCCATGGATCGGACTTGATTACCGGGCTGTACACCGCCAGCACAATGGTCGAGAGGGTGTTGTAGAACAGAATCACCAGCGCCGCCAGGATCGCCCCGAGGGATATCCCGTAGTCGCCGTACATGCTCGCGGCCAGTGCCAGGCCGATCACCCCGTTGTTACCGCGAAAAGCGCCCTGGGTGTAGATCCCCCGGTCTTCACGCGGGCACCTGAAGATCGCCCAGCCCCAGGCGATGGCAAAGCACACCAGGGTCGCGAGGGAGAAGTAGATCAGCAGGGCCGGTTGCAATGCGGCGTGCAAGTCGGCGTGCAGGATGCCCAGAAACAGCAGTGCCGGCATGGTGACGTTGAACACCAGGGACGAGGCGGTGTGAATGAAGTTGTCGTTGATCCAGTCGATGCGCTTGAGCAACACCCCCAGAAACAGCATGGCGAACACCGGTGCGGTGATGTTCAGGGTTTCGAGGAAAATTGCCAGCATGCCGGGGAGGACCTTGAGGTGGGCGTCGTTAGGAGGCTAATGATAAGCCACTGAGGACTCCGGCGCCTGCTAGATCGCCTTCGCGAGCAGGCTCGCTCCCACTGGAATTCATTCCACTGTGGGAGCGAGCCTGCTCGCGAAGAACGATAATGCGGTCTCAGGTAATCGGCGCCGGGTTGAACAACGTGATGTCGTTATGCAGCTTGTGCTTTTCAGCCCACGTCTGCTGCTTGCCACTGGCTACATCCAGGTAGTAGTGGAACAACTCCCAGCCAAGTTCCTCGATGGATGCGCGCCCGGTGGCAATACGCCCGGCGTCGATGTCGATCAGATCCGGCCAGCGCTGCGCCAGTTCGGTCCGGGTCGATACCTTCACCACCGGCGCCATGGCCAACCCGTAAGGCGTGCCGCGGCCCGTGGTAAACACGTGCAGGTTCATCCCCGCCGCCAACTGCAACGTGCCGCAGACAAAGTCACTGGCCGGGGTCGCGCAGAAAATCAGGCCTTTTTCCTTGAACCGTTCGCCTGGGCCGAGCACACCCGTGATGGCGCTGCTACCGGACTTGACGATCGAACCCAGGGACTTCTCGACAATGTTCGACAAACCGCCCTTCTTGTTGCCCGGCGTGGTGTTGGCGCTACGGTCCGCTTCGCCCTTGGCCAGGTAACGGTCGTACCAGTCCATTTCCCGTACCAGCTCCTGGGCAACTTCTTTGGTTTGCGCACGGGAGGTCAGCAGGTAGATCGCATCGCGCACTTCGGTGACTTCGGAAAACATCACCGTCGCACCCGCACGCAACAAAAGGTCCGAGGCATAGCCCAGCGCCGGGTTGGCGGTAATCCCGGAAAACGCGTCGCTGCCGCCACACTGCATGCCCAGGATCAGCTCGGACGCGGGCACGGTTTCCCGGCGGCGTTGATCGAGCCTCTTCAAACGGGTTTCAGCCAGCTCCATGATCTGCTCGATCATCTCGGTAAAACCGTGACTGGAATCCTGCAGGCGATACAACCACGGCTCGCTCAGATCCACCGAGGCATCGCCCTCGTGCATCACCTGCCCGGCCTGCAATTTTTCACAACCCAGGCTGATCACCAGCGCTTCGCCACCCAGGTTCGGGTTGCGCGCCAGGTTACGCACAGTGCGAATCGGGATGTAGGCGTCGGTGGCGGTGATCGCCACGCCACAGCCATAGCTGTGGGTCAGCGCCACCACGTCATCGACGTGCGGGTACTTGGGCAGAAGCTCTTCCTTGATGCGCTTGACCGCGTGATCCAGCACGCCGGTGACGCATTGCACCGTAGTGGTGATACCCAGAATGTTGCGCGTGCCGACGGTGCCGTCGGCGTTGCGATAACCCTCGAAGGTGAAGCCTTCAAGCGGTGCCTGCGCGGCCGGCACCTCGGTGGACAGCGGCAGGCTGTCCAGCGGCGGCGCGGTCGGCATGCGCAATTGATCTTCCTTGACCCAACTGCCACGGGGAATCGGCTGCAGGGCGTAGCCGATGACCTGCCCGTAACGAATCACCTGGCCACCCTCGGGAATGTCCTCCAGGGTGACCTTGTGGCTCTGTGGCACGAAGTCGACGGTGACCAGGCCATCGGAAAACTCGGTGCCGGCCGGCACCCCCTGGTCATTGACCACGATCACCACGTTGTCTCGCTCGTGCAGGCGGATGTAGCGCGGCGAATCGGAATGTTCAATCAACTGCATGACGCCGCTCCTCAGGAATGCGCTTGAGACAATTTACCGGATGCTTCAGGACCGTTGACCGGCGGTTCCTTGAGCACCACACGCTTGATCGGACCGACGATCACCAGGTAGCTGAACACCGCGACCAGTGCGTTGCAACCGACAAACACCAGCGCCCATTTGAACGAACCAGTGGAACTGATGATGTAGCCAATGACGATCGGCGTGGTGATGGACGCCAGGTTGCCGAAGGTGTTGAACAGGCCACCGCTAAGACCGGCGATCTGCTTCGGTGAAGTATCGGACACCACCGCCCAACCCAAGGCACCCACGCCTTTGCCGAAGAATGCCAGCGCCATGAAGCCCACGACCATCCACTCAACGTCCACGTAGTTGCACGCGACGATGCTGCTGGAGACCAGCAGGCCGGCGATGATCGGCGCCTTGCGGGCGAAGGTCAGGGAATGGCCTTTGCGCAGCAGGTAATCGGAAATCACCCCGCCGAGCACACCGCCGATGAAGCCGCAGATCGCCGGCAACGAGGCGATGAAACCGGCCTTGAGGATGGTCATGCCGCGCTCTTGAACCAGGTACACCGGGAACCAGGTCAGGAAGAAGTAAGTGATGCCGTTGATGCAGTATTGGCCGAGGTATACGCCCAACATCATGCGATTGGTCAGCAACTGGCGGATGTAGTCCCACTTCGGACCGTCGCCCTTCTTGCCCTTGCCTTTGTCCTGGTCCATGTCAACCATGCCGCCGTTGTCGGCGATGTGCTTGAACTCGGCGTCGTTGATCATCGGGTGCTGGCGCGGGCTGTGGATAACCTTCAGCCAGATGCCCGAGAAAATGATGCCGATCACGCCCATGACGATGAACACGTGCTGCCAGCCGAAGCTGTAGACGATCCAGCCCATCAGCGGTGCGAACAACACCGTGGCAAAGTATTGCGCCGAGTTGAAGATCGCTGAAGCGGTGCCACGTTCAGCGGTCGGGAACCAGGCCGCGACGATTCGTGCGTTGCCGGGGAAGGATGGCGCTTCGGCCAGACCGACGAGAAAGCGAAGCATGAACAGCGCAACCACCGCCGTGGACATGCCGAACTCGCCGACATAACCCTGTAACACGGTGAACAGCGACCAGGTGAAGATGCTCAGTGCATAGATTTTTTTCGAACCGAAACGGTCCAGCAGCCAGCCACCGGGAATTTGCCCGGCCACGTAGGCCCAACCGAATGCGGAGAAGATATAGCCGAGGGTGACTGCGTCAATGCCCAGGTCTTTTTGCAGGCTGGAGCCGGCGATGGCAATGGTGGCACGGTCGGCGTAGTTGATCGTGGTCACCAGAAACAGCATGAGCAGGATCAAATAGCGGACGTGAGTCGGCTTCTTGGTCGATTGCATGTAGATGTACTCCCACTGATTATTTTTATGCGGGTAATAACGTTACTGCCTGTAGGAACGGCCGGTCGACGCTCGATTGCTGGCGATCGCGTCGCCGCGGTGTAAATGACACCCCGCGGTGCCTGCATCGCCAGCAAGCCGGCTCCTACAAGGTATTGCGCTGTATCAGGAGCCGACGTAGGCCGTTTTTACGACCGTGTAGAACTCTTGGGCATAGCGACCTTGCTCACGTGATCCATAGGATGAACCTTTACGCCCGCCGAACGGAACGTGGTAATCCACGCCGGCGGTCGGCAGGTTGACCATCACCATCCCGGCCTGGGAGTGGCGCTTGAAGTGGTTGGCATACTTCAAGGAAGTGGTGGCGATGCCCGCCGACAGACCGAACTCGGTGTCGTTGGCCATGGCCAGTGCGGCTTCGTAATCGGCTACGCGAACGATGTTGGCCACCGGGCCGAAGATCTCTTCGCGGCTGATGCGCATCGAGGCTTGGCTGTCGGCAAACAGTGTTGGCGCGAGAAAGTAGCCTTCGGTGTCGCAGGTCACCAGGCCACCGCCACTGACCAGGCGCGCACCTTCGGACTGGCCGATGTCGATGTATTTCATGTCCTGTTCAAGCTGCGCTTGCGACACCACCGGACCGATGTCGATGCCGGATTTCAATGCGTGACCCACCTTGATCGATTTCATGCGCTCGGCCATGGCTTCGACGAACTGGTCGTGGATCCCGGCGGTGACGATGAAGCGACTCGACGCCGTGCAACGCTGGCCGGTGGAGTAGAACGCGCTCTGTACCGACAGCTCGACCGCTTGCTTGAGGTCGGCGTCGTCGAGAATGATCTGCGGGTTCTTGCCACCCATTTCCAGCTGCACCTTGGCCTGGCGCGACACGCAATTCACGGCGATCTGACGACCGACACCCACGGAACCGGTGAAGCTGATGCCGTCGACTTTCGGGCTGTTGACCAGTGCATCGCCAACCACACGACCGCTGCCCATCACCAGGTTGAAGACACCGGACGGGAAGCCTGCGCGGGAGATGATTTCCGCAAGCGCCCAGGCGCAGCCCGGCACCAGATCAGCCGGTTTCAACACCACGCAGTTGCCGTAGGCCAGGGCCGGAGCGATTTTCCAGGCGGGGATCGCTATCGGGAAATTCCACGGTGTGATCAGGCCGACCACACCCAGGGCTTCGCGGGTGACTTCAACATTGACGCCCGGACGCACCGACGGCAGGTAGTCGCCGGACAGGCGCAGGCATTCACCGGCGAAGAACTTGAATATGTTGCCGGCGCGGGTCACTTCGCCGATGGCTTCGGGCAGGGTCTTGCCCTCTTCCCTGGCCAGCAGGGTGCCGAGTTCTTCGCGGCGGGCGAGGATCTCGTTACCGACTTTATCCAGGGAATCGTGACGGGCCTGAATGCCCGAAACCGACCACGCCGGGAATGCGGCACGGGCGGCGTCGATGGCGGCGTGGACCTGAGCCAGATCAGCCTTGGCGTAATCGCCGATGGCGTCGCTCAGTTCGGACGGGTTGATGTTGACCGAGTAATCGGCACCGGCGACCCATTCACCGTTGATGTAGTTGTCGTAGCGCTTTGTCACGAGTCGTTCTCCTCACGCAAAAAGCCGCTGATCGCTCAGCGGCTTCGGTTTGATCATTGTTATTGCGCGCCCTGCTTGTCGATCAGCGCGGCGAGCATTTCGTACTCTTCGCCGGTCAGATCGGTCAGCGGCGCACGCACTGGGCCCGCGTCATAACCGGCAATCTTGGCCCCGGCCTTGACGATGCTCACCGCGTAACCGGCTTTGCGGTTACGGATGTCCAGGTACGGCAGGAAGAAGTCGTCGATGATCTTGCCGACGGTGGCGTGATCTTCACGGGCGATGGCGTGGTAGAAATCCATCGCGGTTTTCGGGATGAAGTTGAACACCGCCGAGGAGTACACCGGTACGCCCAGCGCCTTATAGGCTGCGGCGTAGACTTCGGCGGTCGGCAGACCACCCAGGTAGCTGAAACGATCACCGAGGCGGCGACGGATCGACACCATCAACTCGATATCACCGAGGCCATCCTTGTAGCCGATCAGGTTCGGGCAACGCTCGGCCAGACGTTCCAACAGCGGCGCGTTCAGGCGGCAGACGTTACGGTTGTAGACCACCACGCCGATATTGACCGACTTGCACACGGCTTCAACGTGAGCGGCAACGCCGTCCTGGCTGGCTTCGGTCAGATAGTGCGGCAGCAGCAGCAGGCCTTTGGCCCCCAGACGCTCGGCTTCCTGGGCGTATTCGATGGCCTGGCGGGTCGAACCGCCGACACCGGCGAGGATCGGCACGCTGGTGGCGCAGGTGTCGACGGCTGTCTTGATGATTTCCGAGTATTCGCTGGCCGCCAGGGAGAAGAACTCACCGGTGCCGCCCGCGGCGAACAAAGCCGAGGCGCCGTACGGGGCCAGCCACTCCAGGCGCTTGATATAGCCAGCGCGATTGAAATCGCCCTGGGCATTGAAATCGGTGACCGGGAAAGACAGCAGACCGGAAGAGAGGATGGACTTCAGTTCTTGTGGATTCATTATTCGAACACCCTGGGTAGCGACGTTGTGTGAAAAACCGTTCAGCCTGCGCTGAAGTTGTAGGTCATCGTACAACTTAAAATACAATCGTCAACTGCATTTCATCGCCAGTGCAAATCCTGTGGGCAAGGGAACCACTGTACGCCACTGAAAACACCTTGAATCACGGGGCTTTCAGGCGCTTTAAGAAAAAATGGATGTGGATTATTTATAAGCCGCTCGTGTGGCACGAGGTCATACGTTGTCGTAATCCCTCTCTCGACAACTGAAAGAATCGAGGAAGCTGTGGTACGGACGCCATTCGTCGTGACTGATATTTCTAACAGTTACGGTCGAAGCGGCCATGGGAGATAAAACGCTCCACGGCCATCAACCTGTGGCCAGACTCGACCAGAAAGAGGCTCGCCATGACGCATCCAGTCCCCGGTCTTAAAGATCTCGCCACCAATGTCGTACTGCTGTCGAAGCTGAAAGGCGCACTGGCAATCAGCATCCCGAATTCGGCTGATATACAACTGGAGCACAATGTCCGTGCCATTTTGGGGGATGATGCCGAGGAACCGGACTGGACCGGTCCCTACGCCCAGTTCGCACGATGGAATGAGGAGTCCGGAGAGGTGGAAAGAGCGCAGGATTTTAGTACGGACGTATCCAAGGATGCGTTAGGGAAATGGGTGAACAAGTTCGTACAGCTACGCTACCAAAGCTGCAACGAGTCAGGTGATGTGACCAGCTCCTACCCTCTCGAGCTACGCATAGAGCCGTAACTCAAGCCGCCGGTTTCAACCGCGCTGCGCCTCAGCCTCTTCATGGGCATGACGCAACCGCTCGCGGCTGTTGGTCAGGTGCAAGCGCATGGCCGCACGCGCCGCATCGGAGTCCTGGCGGGCGATCGCGTCGTAGATCTCTTCGTGCTCGCGGCTCAGGCGATTCATGTAGTGCTGCTGGTCGTCATGGGCCAGTCGCGCGGAGTTGAGGCGAGTGCGCGGGATAATGCTGGTGCCCAGGTGAGTCATGATGTCGGTGAAGTAGCGGTTGCCGGTCGCCAGGGCAATCTGCAGGTGGAACTGGAAGTCCGAGGCCACGGCATCGCTGGCGTGGGAAACACTTTCATTGAGGGCATCCAGCGCCGCGCGCATCAGCGCCAACTGCTCGGGGCTGCGACGTTGCGCGGCCAGGCCGGCGGACTCCACTTCGAGGCTGATGCGCAGTTCCAGGATGGCCAGCACATCACGCAGGGTGACGACGGTCGCCGGGTCGATGCGAAAACCACTCGGGCTCGGGGTATCAAGCACGAAGGTGCCGATGCCGTGACGGGTTTCCACCTGACCGGCCGCCTGCAAACGGGAAATCGCCTCGCGCACCACCGTGCGGCTGACGCCATGGGCATCCATGATCGCCGACTCTGTGGGCAACTTGTCGCCACGCTTGAGGTGACCATCGCGGATCTGCTCGGACAGCACCGTCACCAGTTCCTGAGCGAGGCTGCGGCGCTTGCGAGGGAGGCGTGGTGAGGCGTTCGGGTTTTCCATGGTGAACATCTGTCTCGACAAATTCGGCTGCTGAAACCGCATCATAGCGCAACGCGGTTGTACGATCACCTACAGGGGGCGCGGTGCTTATGCGGTCACGGTCTGATCCACCAGATGGCCGTTCTCGATACGAACATGCCGTGGGTGGAACCGCTTGAGGCTGCTGCGATGCCCGACGCTGACGATACTAAGCCCTGGCAACTCATCGATCAGCGCCTGATACAGCGACGCTTCGTCTTCTTCATCCATCGCTGAAGTCGCTTCGTCCATGTACAGCCATTGCGGGGCGTAAAGCAGCGCACGGGCAAAGGCCAGGCGTTGCTGTTCACCCGGCGACAACATGCGCTGCCAGTGATTGGCTTCGTCGAGGCGCGCCACCAGGTGCGGCAGGCGGCAGGTTTCCAGGACGTGCACGTAGCGCTCATTCGGATAGGTATCGCCGGCCTGTGGATAACTCAGCGCCTCACGCAGTGTGCCGATCGGCAAGTAAGGTTTTTGCGGCAGGAACAGATAGCGCGCCGCTGGCAGGCGAATACTGCCGTGCCCCGCAGGCCACAGGTGCCCCATCGCCCGCAGCAAGGTCGACTTGCCGCTGCCTGAACGACCGCTGAGCATTACGCGCTCACCCTCTTGCACGGTCATGTCGCCATTGGTCAACAGGTGGCGACCGTCAGCCAGGTCGAGGCCGAGGTTGTGCACCTTCAAGGCTGATCCCGAGTTCTGCACGTCGATGGCCGGGGCGCGTTGCTCGTTGTCCGTCATCGCCTGACGGAAGCTGAGCAGACGATCGCAGGTGGCGCGCCATGAGGCGAGGCTCTGGTAGGCGGTAATAAACCAGCTGAAGCTGTCCTGGACATTGCCGAACGCCGAACTGATCTGCATCAGCTCGCCCAGTTCGATCTTGCCCGACAGGTAACGCGGCGCGGCAACCATGAAGGGAAAGATGATGGCCGCCTGCTCGTAACCGGACGTGAAGAAGGTCAGGCGCTTGGACACCTTCATGATGTCCCAGAAATTGTGCCAGACCATCGAGAAGCGATGGGTCAAGCGGCGGTTCTCGTTGGGCTCGCCGTTGTACAACGCGATGCTTTCAGCGTTCTCGCGAACCCGTACCATGGAAAAACGCAGGTCGGCTTCGAAGCGTTGCTGGCGGTTATTCAGGCCGATCAACCGGCGACCGATCAAATGCGTCAGCCAGCTACCTACCACCGCGTAGACCAGTACGCACCAGAACATATAGCCGGGAATGGTCACACCGAACACTTCGATGCTCCCCGAAACACCCCAGAGGATGATCGAGAACGACACCAGGCTGACGATATTGCGCAGCAGCCCAACGCCCAGGCTCAAGGTGTCGGAGGTAAAATTGTTGAGGTCTTCGGAAATGCGCTGGTCCGGGTTATCGGTGTAACCGCCCTGCTCCAGTTGGTAATAGTTCTTGTTGCTCAGCCAACGAGCGAAATGTTTTTCGGTGAGCCACGCCCGCCAGCGAATCGTCAGCATCTGTGTCAGGTAGAGCCGGTACACCGCACCGATAATCGCCACCGCGGCAATCGCGCAGAAATACAGGATCAGCCGCCAGAATGCCGCCTCGTCCTTTTGCTGCAAGGCATTGTAGAAATCCTTGTACCAGGTGTTGAACCACACCGAGATCCCCACCCCCATCAACGACAGCGCAATCACTGCGATCAGCAACGTCCAGGCCTTGACCTTTTCTTCACTGCGCCAGTAAGGCGTGATCATCGCCCAGACTTTTCGGAAAAACTGCCCGCGCACAACATCATTGACCGCGGAGTACTCAGCGTTCTGATTCATGGATAAGGCTCGATAAGAAAAAGTACATGCACGAACCGATCATAGATGATCGGTTCGGTTTGTCGCGAGGAGCGGCCCGCATTCGTTCAGCGCTGGTTCAGCGACGAACCGGGCGCTTCTGCAGTTTGCGCTGCAGCGTGCGGCGGTGCATGCCCAGGGCGCGGGCGGTGGCGGAGATGTTGCCTTCGTGCTCGGTCAACACGCGTTGGATGTGTTCCCACTGCAGGCGGTCCACGGACATCGGGTTTTCCGGCACCAGGCTGTCGAGGTCGGCGTGTTCGGACAACAGCGCGGCCAGCACGTCGTCGGCGTCGGCCGGTTTGCACAGGTAGTTGCAGGCGCCACGCTTGATCGCCTCCACGGCGGTGGCGATGCTCGAATAACCGGTGAGGATCACCACGCGCATTTCCGGGTCCATTTCCAGCAGCTTGGGCAGCAATACCAAACCGGAATCGCCATCCATTTTCAGGTCCAGGGCGGCATAGTCCGGCAGGTCGGCCTGGGCGATGGTCAGCCCCTCTTCAGCGGAACCGGCAGTGCTGACGCGGAAGCCACGGCGGGCCATGGCGCGGGCCATCACCCGGGTAAAGGTCGCGTCGTCGTCGACCAGCAGCAAATGCGGCAGTTCTTCGCCTTCGACTTGGATTTCGTCACTCATGTTGGTCTCCTCGGGCGCCGTGGGGCAGGCGCAGCTCGGTGAGCGTGCCGCCTTCCTCATGACTGTAGAGTTTCACTGAGCCGCCGGCGCGTGTCACGCTGGCCTTGCTCAAAAACAGGCCCAGGCCGAAACCTTTGCCCTTGGTGGTAAAAAATGGCTTGCCGATCTGCTCGGCGATGGCCAGCGGCACACCGGCACCGTGGTCGCGGATGCTGATGGTCAAATCCTCTGCATTCCAGTCCAGGGTAACTTGCAGCCCCTCGGGACAGGCATCCGCCGCGTTGTTGAGCAAATTGAGCAACGCCTGGGTCAGGTCCGGCGGCGGCGCCATGCGCGGCACCGTGCCCTGGCCAAGGCGCTGGAAGCGATAACTGGCTTCCGGGCGCATCAGGTGCCAGCGATTGAGCGCTTCGTCGAGCCAGTCGGTGACGTCCTGCATCTCCACCGCCAGCCGGCGATTGGCTTCCGCCGCTCGAACAAGCTGCTGCAAGGTCTCTTTGCACAACTTGACCTGGTCCTGCAGCACCTTCAGGTCATCCTGCAGCATCGGGTCAGGATGGTCCTGTTGCATCTCCTTGAGCAACACGCTCATGGTTGCCAGCGGTGTACCCAACTCATGGGCAGCGCCCGCCGCCTGGGTGGCGACTGCCAGCAGTTGCTGGTCGCGCAGGCCTTCTTCCCGGCGGATGGCCCGCAACTCTTCCTGGCGACGCAGCTCTTCGGCCATGCGCGCGGCGAAGAACGTGATGACTGCCGCCGCCAGGGCGAAGCTCAACCACATCCCGTACACCTGCAGGTTTTCCCGGGCGATCGGGAAGGTTTGCAGCGGATAGAAGCGTGCGAGCAGCAAGGTATACAGGGTCAAGGCGATGCCCGACAGAATCACCGAGTAACGCCATGGCAAGGTCACTGCCGCGATGGTCAGCGGCACCAGGTAATAAGAGACGAAGGGGTTGGTCGACCCCCCCGAGAAATACAGTAATGCGCTGTGGATAAACAGATCGCAGGCCAGTTGCACCGCGTATTCGAGCTCGGTGACCGGCCAAGTGGTGCGCAGCCGAATGGCCGTGAAAGCACACAGCAGCATCGAACAGCCGAGCGTCGCGGCCAGTTGGAACCAGGGCAGTGGCAGCAGTTCGAGCCAGTAGGCCAGGCCTACGGAACCGGCTTGAGCGGCCAGGACCAAGGTGCGGATAAACGTCAACCGCCAGAGATTCTGGCGCGTGGCGGAAGTAATTTGGACGGGGGCGAGCATGAGCTCTCCTGATGAGCGCTCCAGGCGGATCGACGGGAGTATAACCAAGCGCGGGGGCTGACAGGCGAAAGTGCGGCAAACGGCCACATGTAGGAGCGAGCACGCTCGCGATGATCGTCAACGATAACGCTGGGAATCTGGCACCCCGCGGTGCTCTCGGGTTCATCGCGAGCATGTTCGCTCCTACAGGGGGTGATGTACACCTGTATAGAAGTTGTAACTGTGCGAACCAGATCATCAACGCTAGAGTCTGATGGGTTCACGCAGGGACACAACCTGCGCACCCACTTAGGAGCCTTCATGCACACATTCCGCCGTAGCGCCGCCCTCCTCGCCCTGAGTGCCGGCACTCTCGCCGCCCTTCCGGCCCTGGCCGCCGACGAGCTTCATTACAACCAGATTTCCCTGCGCGCCGAAGTCAGCCAGGAAGTGGCTCGCGACCTGATGATCGTGACCCTCTACACCGAAGAGCAGAATACCGACCCGGCCAAACTTGCCGCGGACGTCAGCACCACCATGAACAAGGCCCTGGCTCAGGCCAAGCAGGTCAAGGACATCACCCTGCGTCAGGGCAGCCGCAACAGCTACCCGATCTACGACACCAAGGGTCAGAAGATCACTGGCTGGCGCGAACGCGCTGAACTGCGCCTGGAAAGCTCGGACTTCGCCGCACTGTCGAAGCTGACCGGCGAACTCCTCACCGACCTGAAAATGGGCGGCATGGACTTCGCCATCGCCACGCCAACCCGCAAAGCCAGCGAAGACGCCCTGCTCAAGGACGCCGTTAGCGCCTTCAAGGCCCGTGCCCAATTGGCCACCGACGCCCTGGGTGGCAAGGGCTACAAAATCGTCAACCTGAACCTCAACAGCAACGGTTATCCACAACCGTATATGCGCGGGCCGATGATGATGAAAGCCGCCAGCATGGATGCCGCTCCAGTGACGCCGGAAGTGGAAGCCGGCACCAGCCAGGTCAGCATGACGGCCGATGGCTCGATTGAAGTGCTGATGCCTTGATTCGATGACATGAATTACAAAAACGGCGATCACTCAACTGATCGCCGTTTTTTTTGCGCCCCCTGCAGGAACTGACGCAGTCTCGGGCGCGTTCGGGCGATCTTTTGATCTTGTTCTATGCTCTCAAGGACATTTCAGTGGCGACCGAAAGATCGCAGCCTGCGGCATCTCCTACAGAGATGTCGTACAAGCCGAAATGAAAAGTTGCACCTTGTACAACTCGCACCTTGCGATCAGTACCCGTGCAACGATAACCACTTCGATTAACCGCCACACACCCCTCAAGGACGGGGTATAAATAGGTAACACCTTGCCCCACCCACGGGCACCCCAAGGCTTCAACGCACCAAAAAAGTGCGCCAGTTGCACTACAAAAAGGCCGCGCAAACGATCAAATGCGTCGAGTTTTATACAATTGCGACATTAAGGTACGTTCGTGCCACTGTTTAAGGCTTGTAGTCGCTCTGGATCTTGCATTGGGTATGGCCCCTGCATAAGTATCCGCAGGCACGACTCACGAGGTCGTCCTCAAAATCAAAAATGACAACAAATCATGAGGCCACCATGCTTAAACACGCGGTCATTCCGTTTTTAGTCGGCGCCAGCCTTTTGGCTAGTGCGCCGTTCGCTCAAGCTGCGACTAACCTGGTGTTCTGCTCCGAAGGGAGCCCGGCCGGTTTCGATCCAGGTCAATACACCACCGGAACCGACTTCGACGCCTCTGCCGAAACCATCTTCAACCGCCTGACCCAGTTCGAGCGCGGCGGCACCGCCGTAATTCCTGGCCTGGCGACCAGCTGGGACGTCTCCGATGACGGCCTGACGTATACCTTCCACCTGCGTGACGGTGTCAAGTTCCACACCACCCCGTATTTCAAGCCGACCCGCGAATTCAACGCCGACGACGTGCTGTTCACCTTTAATCGCATGATTAGCAAGGATGACCCGTTCCGCAAAGCGTACCCCACCGAATTCCCGTACTTCACCGACATGGGGATGGACACCAACATCACCAAGATCGATAAAGTCGACGACAAGACCGTCAAGTTCACCCTCAAGGACGTCGATGCCGCGTTCATCCAGAACATGGCCATGAGCTTCGCCTCGATCCAGTCCGCCGAATACGCCGCCCAGCTACTGAAAGAAGGCAAGGCCGCCGACATCAACCAGAAGCCGGTCGGCACTGGTCCGTTCGTGTTCAAGAGCTACCAGAAAGATTCCAACATCCGCTACACCGGGAACAAGGACTACTGGAAGCCGGACGACGTCAAGATCGACAACCTGATCTTCGCCATCACCACCGACCCGTCGGTACGTATCCAGAAACTGAAGAAAAACGAATGCCAGGTCACCCTGTTCCCTCGTCCAGCCGACCTGAAAGCGCTGCGCGAAGACAAGACCCTGAAGCTGCCTGACCAGGCTGGTTTCAACCTGGGCTACATCGCCTACAACGTGATGGACAAGGTCAAGGGCAGCAATGAGCCAAACCCGTTGGCCCAATTGAAAGTGCGCCAGGCACTGGACATGGCAGTCAACAAGCAACAGATCATCGACTCGGTGTACCAGGGCGCTGGCCAACTGGCCGTCAACGCCATGCCTCCGACCCAGTGGTCCTACGACACCACCATCAAGGATGCGCCGTACAATCCTGAGAAAGCCAAAGAGCTGCTCAAGGAAGCCGGCGTCAAGGACGGCACCGAAATCGTTCTCTGGGCCATGCCGGTACAGCGTCCGTATAACCCGAACGCCAAGCTGATGGCAGAAATGCTGCAGTCCGACTGGGCGAAGATCGGCCTCAAGGTCAAGATCCAGAGCTACGAATGGGGAGAGTACATCAAGCGCTCCAAAGGCGGCGAGAACCAGGCGATGCTGATTGGCTGGAGCGGTGACAATGGTGATCCGGACAACTGGCTGAACGTGCTGTTCGGTTGCGACTCGCTGGAAGGCAACAACTTCTCGAAATGGTGCTACAAGCCGTTTGACGACATCGTCAAGCAAGCCAAGCGCACTTCGGATCAAGGCAAGCGCACCGAACTGTACAAGCAGGCGCAACACATCCTTAAAGACCAGACGCCGATGACACCTATCGCTCACTCGACGGTGTTCCAACCCATGCGCGCCAATGTGCAGGACTTCAAGATCAGCCCGTTTGGCTTGAACTCCTTCTACGGCGTCAGCGTCAGCAAATAAGGTTTGGTAACGGCGACGTCCATGACGTCGCCGTTACTTTGCCGACCGAGAAAGCAGGAAATTACCTACATCCAAATCGCCCACTGACTACAGGCGGGTGCTAGGACGCGTCGTCTTTTCCCACAAGTCTTTCGGACTTTTCGTATTTACTGCCGGACCCACGGTGCCTACCGTCGGGATCTGACCAGCGAATGCGTGGGCCCTCGGTTTTCTTGCTGCACGCCATGACTGGAACCAGTGACCCTCCCCGTCTGCGCACGGGACGAAGGCTCATTGACACAACACTGAACAAGAGAGAGAGCGTCATGCGTCATACCTTGGTTTTATCCGCATTGCTGGGCACTGGCCTGTTGGCCGCCACGTCCATGAGTCAGGCTGCCTCCAACAGCCTGGTGTTCTGTTCCGAAGGCAGTCCCGCCGGTTTCGACACTGCGCAGTACACCACCGCGACCGACAACGACGCCGCCGAACCGCTGTACAACCGCCTGGCAGAGTTTGAAAAAGGCTCAACCAACGTCGTACCCGGCCTGGCCACCAGTTGGGATATTTCCGAAGACGGTCTCACGTACACCTTTCACCTGCGCCCAGAGGTGAAGTTTCATACAACCAAGTACTTCACACCGACCCGCGACTTCAACGCCGATGACGTGCTGTTCACGTTCAATCGCATGCTCGACCCGCAGCAACCTTTCCGTAAGGCTTACCCGACCGAATTCCCCTATTTCAACGGGATGAGCCTGAACAAAAACATCGCCAAGGTCGAAAAGACCGGGCCGCTGACCGTGGTCATGACGCTCAACAGCGTGGACGCCGCGTTCATCCAGAACATCGCCATGAGCTTCGCCGCGATCCTCTCCGCCGAGTACGCCGACAAGCTGCTCGCCGAAGGCAAGCCGAGCGACATCAACCAGAAGCCGATCGGCACCGGGCCGTTCGTGTTCAAGAGTTACCAGAAAGACTCGAACATCCGCTACACCGGTAACAAGCATTACTGGGACCCGAGCCGGGTCAAGCTCGATAACCTGATTTTCGCCATCAACACCGACGCTTCGGTGCGCGTGCAGAAACTCAAGGCCAATGAGTGCCAGATTACCCTGCACCCACGCCCTGCCGACGTCACCGCGCTGAAAAACGACCCCAAGCTGCAATTGATCGAAAAGCCCGGTTTCAACCTCGGCTACATCGCCTACAACGTCCGTCACAAGCCATTCGACCAGCTCGAAGTGCGCCAGGCGCTGGACATGGCGGTGAACAAGCAAGGCATTCTCAATGCCGTTTACCAAGGTGCAGGGCAACTGGCGGTCAACGCCATGCCGCCGACCCAATGGTCCTACGATGAGACAATCAAGGACGCTGCCTATAACCCGGAAAAAGCCAAGGAACTGCTCAAGGCTGCCGGCGTGAAGGAAGGTACCGAAATCACCCTGTGGGCCATGCCCGTACAGCGCCCCTACAACCCCAACGCCAAGCTGATGGCCGAAATGCTCCAGGCTGACTGGGCGAAGATCGGCCTCAAGGTCAAGATCGTCAGCTACGAATGGGGCGAGTACATCAAGCGCACCAAGAATGGCGAGCACGACATCAGCCTGATCGGCTGGACCGGTGACAACGGTGACCCGGACAATTGGCTCGGCACGCTGTACAGCTGCGATGCCATCGGCGGCAACAACTACTCCATGTGGTGTGATCCGGCTTACGACAAGCTGATCAAGCAGGCCAAGGTCGTGACTGACCGCGACCAACGCACCCTGCTCTACAAACAGGCGCAGCAGTACCTCAAGCAGCAGGTACCGATCACGCCGGTCGCACACTCGACGGTCAATCAGCCGTTGAGCGCCAAAATCGAAGGGTTCAAGGTCAGCCCTTTCGGTCGCAACGTTTTCTCGGGTGTCAGCATCGAAAAATAAAACCGTGTAGCTGAAAACGCTTGGGGGCGCATTGCGCCCTCCCGCAAGCGTATTGCCGTAATTCGCCAATTTGGCACCAGGCAAACGTTTGCAACGCGTCAATGAGTTCAAAAGCAAATAGCCGAACCACCAAAAAAGGCCGGCATTAATAATAGAAACCAAGGAGCTTCACCCATGAAACTGAGCAGCACCGCGCTACTGGCCCTGGCCATCAGCAGCATTACCGCCACGGCATACGCTGAAACCCAGAGCCAGGCGTACACCCCGGTGACCGTGAATGAGAAAAGTGCCCAGAGCGAAGCCACCGGCTTTCTCGAAGGCCAGTCGATCACCGGCACCACTCGCAACTGGTACGCCAACGAACAACTGAAGCGGGGCGCCAATTTCGCTTACAAGAAAAATGGTGTTTCAACGCCAACTGACCGCCGTATCAACTGGGTCCAGGGCACGATCCTCAAGTACAACTCGGGCTTCACCGAAGGCACCGTTGGCGTCAGCACTGAAGTGGCGGCCTACAACGCCATCGCCCTGGACCAGGACCGCAAGGACCTGGCGTCCAACAACGGCGGCGCACCGGGCACTCGCCCAGGCGCAGGCAACAACCGTACCCTGACCGAAGAAGGCGGCGACGCCGTTGGCCAGTGGAGCAAGTTGGGCCTGGCGAACGTCAAGGCACGTATTTCCAACACCACCCTGACCGCCGGTCGTCAGAACTTCAGCAGCCCGATGGTCGACGTCATCGGCAACCGTGCGCTGCCTTCGAGCTTCCAGGGTGTGGCGATCCACAGCGAAGAGCTGAACAACCTGGCGTTCGACCTGGCCACCTTCGATCGCAATTCACCGCGTACCGAACAAAGCCAGCGCAAATTCCGCACCGAATACGCCAATGGCATCGTTGAAACCGACCACGTCTACACCGGCGGTATCACCTACACCCCGTTCGCCAGCCTGACCACCAGCCTCTGGGCCACCCAGGCCGAAGACATCTGGAACCAGTACTATTTCGGCGCCACCCACGTACTGGGCGACAGCCAGGTACTGAGCCTGACCACCGGCCTGAACTACTACAAGACCCAGGAAGAAGGTAAGGCGCTGATCGGCGACATCGACAACGACACCTATTCCCTGTCGTTCGGCCTGACCCACCAGGCTCACAGCCTGACCTTCTCGTACCAGGAAGTGAACGGTAACGAGTACTTCGACTACCTGCACGAAACGAACGGCATCTACCTGGCCAACTCCCTGCTGTCGGACTTCAACGGTCCGAACGAGAAGTCGTTCCAGGTTGCCTACGGCTTGAACATGGCCGAATACGGCGTACCAGGCCTGAAGTTCAACATCTACCAGGCGCGCGGCTGGGGCATCGACGGCACCCACTACACCGGCAACAAAGGTGTGGCCGACAAAGGCTACGACGGCATCCAGTCGCAAGACGGCGAACACCATTACGAATACGGCATCGGTGCCACCTACGCTGTACAGAGCGGCCCGTTCAAGGCCACCACTATTCGTGGTACCTACACCGCGCACCGCGCCAGTGAAAACCAGGCTGATGGCAGCATCAACGAGTTCCGTCTGGTGACCACGGTTCCGTTCAACATTCTGTAAATACGCCAACCCGACGGCCGGCTCGTGACCAGTCGGCCGCCAGGTTTTCCAAACCAACCGATTGCAGAGGGTTCTTGATGAAAATGCTTCCCCTACGAGCGGCCATCGCGGCCGCGTTACTGAGTGTCGCTGTTGGCGTATCGGCCAAACCCCTGGTGGTTTGTACCGAAAACAGCCCCGAAGGCTTCGACATGGTCCAGTACACGACTGCAGTCACAGCCGATGCGGTGGCCGAGACCATCTTCAATCGCCTGGCGGACTTCAAGCCTGGCACCACTGATGTGATTCCGGCACTGGCCGAATCCTGGGACATCAGCGAAGACGGCCTGACCTACACCTTCCACCTGCGCCAAGGCGTCAAGTTTCACACCACCGAATACTTCAAGCCCACCCGCGACATGAATGCCGACGACGTGGTCTGGAGCTTCCAGCGTCAGCTGGACCCGAACCACCCGTGGCACAAACTGTCGAGCGTAGGCTTCCCGTACTTTGAAAGCATGGGCTTCAAGGAACTGCTGAAAAACGTCGAGAAGGTCGACGACAACACGGTCAAATTCACCCTGACCCGCCGCGAAGCACCGTTCCTGGCCGACATTGCCATGGCGTTCTCCTCGATCTACTCCGCCGAGTATGCCGACCAACTGCTCAAGGCCGGCAAGACCGGTGAACTGAACAACAAGCCGATCGGCACCGGCCCGTTCGTCTTCCAGCGCTACAACAAGGACGCCCAGGTTCGCTTCAAGGCCAACCCGGACTACTTCCGTGGCAAGGCGCCGGCCGACTCGTTGATCTTCGCCATCGCCACCGACAACAACGTGCGCCTGCAAAAGCTCAAGGCCAACGAATGCCAGGTTGCGCTGTATCCAAAGCCGGATGACATTCCGAGCATCAAGAAAGACGCCAAGCTGAAGGTTGATGAACTGAATGCGATGACCGTCGCGTACATCGCCATCAACACCCAGCACAAATACCTGAGTGACGTGCGCGTACGTAAAGCCATCGACATCGCCTTCGACAAGGAAGCGGCCGTCAACGCGCTGTTTGGCAAAGGCAATGCGACCGCGGCAGTCAACCCGTTTCCGGACACCCTGCTGGGCTACAACCACGACATGAAGAACCCTGTCCGTGACCTGGACAAGGCCCGCGCCCTGCTCAAGGAAGCCGGCGTGCCGGAAGGCACCGTGTTCACGCTGTTCACCCGCAACGGCGGCGGTGCGACCAACCCCAACCCCATGCTCGGCGCGCAGATGATGCAGGCTGACCTGGCCAAGATCGGGATCAAGATCGACATCCGCGTCATGGAGTGGGGCGAAATGCTCAAGCGCGCGAAAAACGGCGAGCACGATATGGTTTCCGCCGGATGGGCGGGCGATAACGGCGACCCGGATAACTTCCTGACGCCTATGCTCAGTTGCGAGGCGGCAAAGAACGGCGAAAACTACGCACGCTGGTGCAATGAAAAATTCCAGGCCCTGATCGACCAGGCCCGTGAAAAAACCGACCCGGCCGAACGTGCAGCACTGTACGAACAGGCTCAGGTTATCTTTAACCAGGACCAGCCATGGATCAGCCTGGCGCACACTAGAATGTTTACCGCAATGCGCAACAACGTAGAGGGCTACCACATTAGCCCCCTCACCACGAATAACTTCGCCACCACCCAGGTGAAGTAGATAAGAAACTCCCGGCATTCCAGACCCAGGCATGCCGGGCACGCCTAACCGGCTGATGAGGTACACCTTACGATGTTTAGTTTTATTGCCCGCCGACTGGGGTTACTGATCCCCACGTTCTTCGGCATCACCCTGCTGACTTTCGCGTTGATTCGCATGATCCCTGGCGACCCTGTGGAAGTCATGATGGGCGAACGCAGAGTCGACCCGGAAATGCACGCTCAGGCAATGGAACGCCTAGGTCTGAACAAACCCCTGTATGCCCAGTACCTGGATTACATCGGCAAACTGGCCCACGGCGATCTCGGGGAATCCCTGCGTACCCGTGAAAGCGTCTGGAACGAGTTCACCTCCCTATTCCCCGCGACCTTGGAACTGTCCATGGCCGCCCTGTTGTTCGCCGGTATCCTGGGCCTGCTGGCCGGGGTGATCGCGGCACTCAAGCGAGGGTCCCTGTTCGACCATGGGGTGATGGGTGTCTCCCTGGCGGGATACTCGATGCCGATCTTCTGGTGGGGCCTGATCCTGATCATGTTCTTCTCGGTCTCCCTGGGCTGGACCCCGGTGTCCGGGCGGATCGACCTGCTCTATGACATCGAGCCGCGAACCGGCTTCATGCTGATCGACACGCTGCTGGCCGATGACGTCGGCGCGTTCTTCGATGCCCTGCACCACCTGATCCTGCCGGCCATCGTGCTCGGCACCATCCCGCTGGCTGTTATCGCGCGGATGACCCGTTCGTCGATGCTCGAAGTGCTGCGTGAAGACTACATCCGTACCGCCAAGGCCAAGGGCCTGTCGCCGTCGCGCGTGGTGTTCGTGCACGGTCTGCGTAATGCGTTGATTCCGGTGCTGACCGTAGTCGGCCTGCAAGTCGGCACCCTGCTGGCGGGCGCGGTCCTGACCGAGACCATCTTCTCCTGGCCGGGCATCGGCAAATGGCTGATCGAAGCCATTGGCGCCCGGGACTACCCGGTCGTGCAAAACGGCATCCTGTTAATCGCCTGCCTGGTGATTCTGGTCAACTTCGTAGTGGACATCCTCTACGGCTTTGCCAACCCACGCATCCGTCATCAGCGCTGAGGTCAAACCCCATGAGCACTCCAACATCCTCAGTAGCCACCACCACGTCCGCCGTGGATCAAAGCCTGCTGTATCCGTCGCCGTACAAAGAATTCTGGCAAGCGTTTTCCAAGAACAAAGGTGCCGTCGCCGGCCTGATGTTCATGCTGCTGGTGATTTTCTGCGCCATCTTCGCCCCGTGGGTTGCACCCCATGACCCGAGCGAGCAGTACCGCGACTTCCTGCTCACCCCGCCAGCCTGGCTGGAAGGTGGGCAGATCCAGTTCTTGCTGGGTACCGATGAACTGGGCCGCGACCTGCTGTCGCGCCTGATCCAGGGTTCGCGCCTGTCGCTGCTGATCGGTTTGTCGTCAGTGGTGATGTCGCTGATCCCGGGGATCCTGCTGGGCCTGTTTGCCGGCTTTTTCCCCAAAGCGGTCGGCCCGACCATCATGCGCCTGATGGACATCATGCTGGCCCTGCCGTCCCTGCTGCTGGCCGTGGCGATCGTCGCCATCCTCGGCCCTGGCCTGATCAACACCGTGATCGCCATCGCCGTGGTGTCCCTGCCGTCCTATGTTCGCCTGACCCGCGCCGCGGTCATGGGCGAGTTGAACCGCGACTACGTGACCGCCGCGCGCCTGGCCGGTGCCGGCCTGCCGCGTCTGATGTTCGTCACCGTGCTGCCCAACTGCATGGCGCCGCTGATCGTTCAGGCGACCTTGAGTTTTTCGTCTGCGATTCTCGATGCCGCCGCCCTGGGCTTCCTCGGCCTTGGCGTACAACCGCCAACCCCTGAGTGGGGCACCATGCTGGCCTCGGCCCGCGACTACATCGAACGCGCCTGGTGGGTCGTCAGCCTGCCTGGCTTGACCATTTTGCTCAGCGTGCTGGCAATCAACTTGATGGGTGACGGCCTGCGCGATGCGCTGGACCCGAAACTCAAGAACGCCGCCTGAGGAGATTCCAATGTCACTGCTAGAAATCAAGAATCTCAACGTTCGCTTCGGCGACAAGAACGCTACGCCCGTGGTCGATGGCCTCGACTTGAAAGTCGACAAGGGCGAAGTGCTGGCCATTGTTGGCGAGTCGGGTTCGGGCAAGTCCGTGACCATGATGGCGCTGATGGGCCTGATCGAGCATCCAGGTATCGTCACCGCCGACTCGCTGAGCTTTGACGGCAAGGACATGCTCAAGCTCAACAATCGCCAGCGTCGTCAAATCGTCGGTAAAGACCTGTCGATGGTCTTCCAGGACCCGATGACCGCGCTGAACCCGAGCTACACCGTCGGTTTCCAGATCGAAGAAGTGCTGCGCCTGCACCTGAAAATGTCCGGCAAGCAAGCGCGCAAACGCGCCATCGAACTGCTGGAAAAAGTCGAAATCCCGGGCGCCGCCAGCCGTATGGACGCCTACCCGCATCAACTGTCGGGTGGCATGAGCCAGCGCGTTGCGATCGCCATGGCGATTGCCGGCGAACCGAAACTGCTGATCGCCGACGAACCGACCACCGCACTGGACGTGACAATCCAGGCGCAGATCATGGACCTGCTGCTGGCGTTGCAGAAAGAGCAGAACATGGGCCTGGTGCTGATCACCCACGACCTCGCGGTCGTGGCTGAAACCGCCCAGCGCGTGTGCGTGATGTACGCCGGCCAAGCGGTCGAAGTCGGCCAGGTGCCGCAACTGTTCGACATCCCGGCCCACCCGTACAGCGAAGCGCTGCTCAAGGCGATCCCAGAACACAGTCTGGGCGCCTCGCGCCTGTCGACCCTGCCGGGCATCGTCCCGGGTCGCTACGACCGTCCGCAAGGCTGCCTGCTCTCGCCGCGCTGCCCGTACGTGCAGGACAACTGCCGCGTGCAGCGTCCAGCCCTTGACCCGAAAAGCAACAGCCTCGCCCGCTGCTTCTACCCGCTGAACCAGGAGGTGGCGTAATGGCCGTCGTTCTTACCGCCCGCGACCTGACCCGTCACTACGAAGTGTCCCGTGGCCTGTTCAAGGGTCACGCCACCGTACGCGCCCTCAACGGTGTGTCGTTCGAGCTGGAAGCCGGCAAGACCCTCGCCGTCGTGGGTGAGTCGGGCTGCGGCAAATCCACCCTGGCCCGGGCCCTGACCCTGATCGAGGAACCGTCCTCCGGGTCCCTGAAAATCGCCGGCCAGGAAGTCGCCGGCGCCGACAAGGCCCAGCGCAAGCAACTGCGCAAAGACGTGCAGATGGTGTTCCAGAGCCCCTACGCGTCGCTGAACCCTCGGCAGAAAATCGGTGATCAACTGGCCGAGCCTTTGCTGATCAACACCAACCTGTCGGCCACCGAGCGTCGCGACAAGGTCCAGGCGATGATGAAACAGGTGGGGTTGCGCCCTGAGCATTACCAGCGTTATCCGCACATGTTCTCCGGCGGTCAGCGCCAGCGGATCGCCCTGGCTCGCGCCATGATGCTGCAACCGAAAGTGCTGGTGGCGGACGAACCGACCTCGGCGCTGGACGTGTCGATCCAGGCGCAGGTGCTGAACCTGTTCATGGATTTGCAGCAAGAGTTCAACACTGCCTACGTGTTCATCTCCCACAACCTGGCGGTGGTGCAACACGTCGCCGATGACGTGATGGTGATGTATCTCGGTCGCCCGGTAGAAATCGGTCCGAAAAACGACATCTACGCGCGTCCCCTGCACCCGTACACCCAGGCCTTGCTGTCGGCCACCCCAACCATTCACCCAGACCCCAGCAAGCCGAAGATCAAGATTGTCGGCGAGTTGCCCAACCCGTTGAACCCGCCGCCCGGCTGCGCCTTCCACAAGCGCTGCCCGTATGCGACTGAGCGTTGCAAAACCGAAGAGCCAGCCCTGCGCCCTCTCGATAATCGTCAGGTGGCTTGCCACTATGCCGAGCAGTTCGTGCACGGCGCGGCATAAAAATGTGGGAGCGGGCTTGCTCGCGAAAGCGGTCTATCAGTCGACAACGATAGCGACTGACACGCTGCCTTCGCGAGCAAGCCCGCTCCCACAGGGATTTTGCTCGTTCATCCAACCCCTTCTATTTCGATTGCGCATTAATCGGGAGAGACGGGGTTTTCTTTTGTCTGCGATTTACGTCTGGCTGTCACCTTCTTCATCATCGGAGTCCGGCTCATCGGTGGTCGAGTCATCATCGTTGTCGGCACCACCCTGCCCCTTATCGCCCGGTTCCGATTCGGACTTGGCGATCATCAGATCACCATGGGTTCCCTGCCCGCTCGACGCCTGGGTTTCGTGATCCTCGCATTCGGCCCAGACCGCAGAGCTGCCGAGTGCCAGCATCAGCAAAACCTTCAACAGCAACACAATGCGTAGCAACCTGTTCATAGTCGAATCCATCCTTTTGCAGGTGAAATTTCTGTGCCTGGCTGGCGCTCTGTGAAATCTAGTTCCGATCAGCCGGGTTCTCCAGATAGGACGCTAACGGCTGGGCGGAAATGCCGTGGACAGGGAGAATGGTTGGCAATAAGCGTTATGCCGAAAAGATCAAACGATCGCAGCCTTCGGCAGCTCTCACGCAGAGCGTGGGAACGATCGGGCCCCCAACAAAAAACCCCGCAGCTTTCGCAACGGGGTTTTCGGTGTTTCAAGTCAACGCTTAGTGGTGCTCACGCGTTGCACGGAATTTCACGTCCGGCCAGCGTTCTTCCATCAGTGCCAGGTTGACCCGGGTCGGCGCGAGGTAGGTCAGGTGACCACCGCCGTCCAGTGCCAGGTTTTCCACGGCCTTGTTGGAGAATTCCTCAAGCTTCTTCTTGTCGCTGCATTCGATCCAGCGCGCGGAGTACACGGTGATCGGCTCGTAGGAGCACTCGACCTTGTATTCCTCCTTCAAGCGGCTGGCGACCACGTCGAACTGCAGCACACCGACGGCGCCGAGGATGATGTCGTTGCTGCGCTCCGGGAAGAAAACCTGGGTCGCACCTTCTTCGGCCAATTGTTGCAGGCCCTGGCGCAGTTGCTTGGATTTCAGCGGGTCCTTGAGGCGTACGCGGCGGAACAGTTCCGGGGCGAAGTGCGGGATGCCGGTAAAGCCCAGGACTTCGCCTTCGGTGAAGGTGTCGCCGATCTGGATGGTGCCGTGGTTGTGCAAACCGATGATGTCGCCGGCAAACGCTTCTTCCAGTTGCTCACGCTCGGAGGAGAAGAACGTCAGCGCATCGCCGATCCGCACGTCCTTGCCGGTGCGCACGTGGCGCATCTTCATGCCTTTTTCGTACTTGCCGGAGCAGATACGCATGAAGGCGATACGGTCGCGGTGTTTCGGGTCCATGTTCGCCTGGATCTTGAAGATGAAGCCCGAGAACTTCTCTTCCACCGGCTCCACGGTACGCTCGTTGGCCACTCGTGCCAGCGGGCGCGGCGCCCAATCAACGACGGCGTCGAGAACGTGATCGACACCGAAGTTACCCAATGCAGTACCGAAGAACACCGGGGTCAGTTGACCGTCGAGGAATTCCTGCTGGTTGAACTCGTGGCAGGCGCCCTGCACCAGTTCCAGTTGCTCGATGAAGCGCTCGTACTCGTCACCCAAGTGGGCGCGGGCTTCATCTGAATCGAGCTTCTCGATGATCTTGGTTTCGGTGCGTTCGTGACCGTGACCGGCGGTGTAGACAATGATGTAGTCGTCGGCGAGGTGGTACACGCCCTTGAAGTCACGGTAGCAGCCGATCGGCCAGGTGATCGGCGCAGCCTTGATCTTGAGGACCGCTTCGATTTCGTCGAGCAGTTCAATCGGGTCGCGAATGTCACGGTCGAGTTTGTTGATGAAGCTGACGATCGGCGTGTCACGCAGACGGCAGACGTCCATCAGGGCGATGGTCCGTGGCTCAACGCCCTTGCCGCCGTCGAGGACCATCAAGGCCGAGTCCACTGCCGTCAGGGTGCGGTAGGTGTCTTCGGAGAAGTCTTCGTGGCCCGGGGTGTCGAGCAGGTTGATCATGTGCTCGCGATACGGGAACTGCATGACCGACGTGGTAATGGAAATACCACGTTGCTTTTCCATTTCCATCCAGTCGGAGGTGGCATGGCGGTCGGACTTACGAGATTTCACCGTACCGGCTACCGCAATCGCCTTGCCCATCAGCAAGAGCTTCTCAGTGATGGTGGTCTTACCGGCATCGGGGTGGGAAATAATGGCGAAAGTGCGGCGTTTCGCGACTTCGGCGGCCTGTTTGGTCATGGGAAATCGCCTGGCAGGTGATTCAAAAAAGGGCGCAGATTATAGCCCAACTTGATTCAATAACCGAACCGTTGAGCACATTAGGGGTGGCCAAATGATTCTTCAGATGGGAACCTTTTAATACACGGAGACGTCCACTCCCCCGTAACGACCACTCGTCGGGGGCTTGAAATACCTGCAAAGCGGCCTGACGAGGCTGTGCTCATGGCTCAATAGCCGTACGCCTCCCCCTGTAGGAGCGAGCAAGCTCGCGATGGACGTTAACGACAACGCTGGGTACTTGAATGTGCGCGTTGTCTGAAGGTTTTTCGCGAGCATGCTCGCTCCTACAGGGGACCGCGCCCGGCATGAGCTGCTTCTCGCGATCATTTTTTCGGCAGCCAGGAATGGCGTTGCCACACGAGAAAGTGTTCGCCGACTGAAAAAAAGGAGTCCGCCTGTGGCTATTCGCTATGGCAAAGGGCTGATAGGAGGCGCGCTGGTAATCGCCCTTCTGGCCCTGCTGGTCCACTGGATCGGCATCAACACGATCGAACACTACCGCGACGATTTGTTGTTTTACCTGCAAGCTCATCTGATTCTCGTCCTCGCTTCCATGCTGGCCGCCCTCATTGTGGGCATTCCTGCCGGCATCTTCCTCAGCCGCCCGACCATGGTTGGACGCGCCGAACGCTTCATGCAGGTCTTCAACATCGGCAACACCGTGCCACCTCTCGCCGTACTGGCCATTGCCCTGGGCGTCCTTGGCATCGGCAGCGGCCCCGCGATATTCGCCCTGTTCCTCGCTTCATTGTTGCCGATCGTGCGCAACACCTACGAAGGCCTGAAAAATGTTCAGGGTTCGCTCAAGGAAGCGGCCGTCGGCATCGGCATGACCCCGTCTCAGGTGCTGTGGCGGGTCGAACTGCCCAATGCCGTGCCGATCATCATCGGCGGCGTGCGCGTCGCCTTGGCGATCAACGTCGGGACGGCGCCGCTGGCGTTCCTGATCGGTGCCAACAGCCTGGGCAGCCTGATCTTCCCAGGCATCGCCCTGAACAACCAGCCGCAACTGCTGCTGGGTGCGGCCTGCACCGCCCTGCTGGCGTTGCTGCTCGACGGCCTGGTGACACTCGCCAGCCGTCTCTGGCTCGAACGCGGTTTGCGCCCGTCTTAAGCCCCGGCAAAGGAATCATCATGAAAACATCAAGCTTTTTACTAGGCTGCATGCTGCTGTTCGCAGGATTTGCCCAAGCCGCGGATAAACCCGTTATCCGCATCGGCGCCCGGGTATTCACCGAGCAAACCCTGCTCGCGGAAATCACCTCTCAATACCTGCGCGCCAAGGGTTATGACACCCGGGTGACCGGTGGATTGGGCAGTAACCTGGCCCGCAGCGCCCAGGAAAGTGGCCAACTGGATCTGATGTGGGAATACACCGGCGTGTCGCTGGTGGCCTACAACCATGTCACCGAAAAACTCGACAGCGCACAGTCCTACACCAAGGTGAAAGAACTCGACGCGAAAAAAGGCCTGATTTGGCTCACTCCGTCGAAGTTCAGCAACACATACGCATTGGCGCTGCCGGAAAAAACCGCAAAGGCCTACCCGCAGATCAACTCCATCAGCGAACTGAACACCGTGATGCAGGCTGAGGCGAAAACCAATCACCTTGTCGCGCTGGACACCGAGTTCGCCAACCGTTCCGACGGTCTGGACGGCATGGTCGACCTCTACGGCATGAACCTGACCCGCAAAAACATCCGCCAGATGGATGCCGGGCTGGTCTACACCGCCCTGCGCAATGGCCAGGTGTTCGCAGGCCTGGTCTACACCACCGACGGTCGCCTGAACGCCTTCAAGCTCAAGTTGCTTGAAGACGACAAGCACTACTTCCCGGACTACACCGCTGCGCCAGTGGTGCGTCAGGATTACCTCGATGCCCATCCGCAACTGGCGCAAGAGATCAAGCCGCTGGCCGAACTGTTCGATGACGAAACCATGCGCCAGCTCAACGCGCGGGTCGATGTCGATCACGAAAGCCCTTCGTCCGTTGCCGCAGATTTCCTGCGCCAGCATCCAATCAAATAAGGAGGAAAAGCCATGGAATTTATCAACGCCTTTTCCCACCTCGACTGGGCACAGGTACTGCACCTGACCGGGCAACACATCACCCTGGTCGGCATCGCCGTGACCTTGGCGATCGTGGTCGGCGTGCCGCTGGGCGTCCTGATGACGCGCTTTCCGACGCTCGCCGGGCCGCTGCAGGCCAGCGCCACCGTGCTGCTGACCGTACCATCGATTGCCCTGTTCGGCCTGCTGCTGCCGTTCTACTCGAAATTCGGCCAGGGCCTGGGCCCGATGCCGGCCATCACCGCGGTGTTCCTGTATTCGCTGCTGCCCATCATGCGCAACACCTACCTGGCCCTGACCAACGTCGAACCGGGCATCCGCGAAGCCGCGCGCGGTATCGGCATGACCTTTGGCCAGCGCCTGCGCATGGTCGAACTGCCGATTGCCGTGCCGGTAATCCTTGCCGGCGTGCGCACCGCCGTGGTCATGAACATCGGCGTGATGACCATTGCCGCGACCATCGGCGCCGGTGGCCTCGGCGTGCTCATCCTCGCTTCCATCAGCCGCAGCGACATGTCGATGCTGATTGTCGGCGCCGTGCTGGTCAGCCTGCTGGCCATCTTCGCCGACCTGCTCCTGCAATGGCTGCAACGCTCGCTGACTCCTAAAGGACTGCTCAAATGATCGAACTTCAAAACCTCAGCAAGACCTTCCAAAGCAACGGCAAAGACGTGAAAGCCGTGGACTCGGTGAGCCTGACCGTCAATGAAGGCGAGATTTGCGTGTTCCTCGGGCCTTCGGGCTGCGGCAAAAGCACCACGCTGAAGATGATCAACCGCCTGATCACACCGACCTCGGGCAAGATCCTGATCAATGGCGAAGACACCACCGGTCTCGATGCAGTGACCCTGCGCCGTAACATCGGCTATGTGATCCAGCAGATCGGTCTGTTCCCGAACATGACCATCGAGGAGAACATCGTGGTGGTGCCGAAACTGCTCGGCTGGGACAAACAGAAATGCCACGACCGCGCCCGCGAGTTGATGAGCATGATCAAGCTCGAACCCAAGCAATACCTGCATCGCTACCCTCGGGAATTGTCCGGTGGCCAGCAACAGAGGATCGGCGTGATTCGCGCGCTGGCCGCTGATGCACCGCTGTTGCTGATGGACGAACCGTTCGGCGCAGTCGACCCGATCAACCGCGAAATGATCCAGAACGAATTCTTCGAGATGCAGCGGGCGCTGAACAAAACCGTGATCATGGTCAGCCACGACATCGACGAAGCCATCAAGCTCGGCGACAAGATCGCGATTTTCCGCGCTGGCAAACTGCTGCAGATCGACCACCCGGATACCCTGCTGGCCCACCCGGCTGACGACTTTGTCAGCAACTTCGTCGGCCAGGACAGCACTCTCAAGCGCCTGTTGCTGGTCAAGGCTGAAGACGCGGCGGATAACGCCCCGTCCGTCAGCCCGGAGACCTTGGTGGCCGAGGCGCTGGAACTGATGGACGAGCATGACCGGCGTTATGTCGTGGTCACCGACGGTGAGAACAAGGCGCTGGGTTATGTACGACGCCGCGACCTGCACCGTCAGACCGGTGCCTGCGCGCAGTACTTGCGCGAGTTCAACGCTACGGCGGCCTACGACGAGCATTTGCGTATCCTGCTGTCGCGCATGTATGAGTTCAATCGAGCGTGGCTACCGGTGATGGATGCCGAACGAGTGTTTCTGGGCGAGGTGACGCAAGAATCGATTGCCGAGTATCTGAGCTCCGGCAAGTCACGTGGCGGCAAGACCCAAATCGTTTCGCCGGCCGAAACTGTGTCGGCCTGATAGCCTGCTTCAACCGACCGCGTTCAACCGATGGAGGGGGGTAATAGGCTGCTTTATATTTTAGGAGCTGCCCCCTATTAGAAATAGAAAACTCTCACAAAAACACAATTTCCATTCTTTTTAACTCTTAAAACTAACACTTCAGATAGTTTCAACACCTTTCGACTCGTGACACCATCAGTCCGGATTCAAACAAAATATCTGAATCACAACAGCTTGCTCGAGTGACCAATAACTTTTTCGAATCAAGGATTAGATTAATGAAAACTGAAACAACTGAAAGTGTGAAAAACGTGCCGAATGAAATCAGAATTAGCGGCATCCCTGCACAGCCTATAAAAACCGGAAACCCCCTCAATGCTAACACCGGCGTGAGCGTGCACGGCCCAAACGGAAGTACATTCCCCAATGAGTTTATCAACTGGGAAGTATCATCGCAGCCGGCTTCCAATATGACTGCCATTAAAACTGGCACTCAATTCGCAAGAATCCATTTGCCTAGTGTACAGAGAAGCTACAACGTAACAGTAACTGCAACAGTGCATAACTATCCAAACCTGAAAGCAACCACGACATTTGCTGTCAATGCAGTTTAATCAAATCTAGTTTTAAAAATCACCAAGCCAGCAACCCAACACATGTAGTCACTTTACTGCTGACTTTTCCACCGAAACAAAGTTTTTGTGGTGAAGGAGCTTGCTCACTCGCCACAAAAACCGTTCGAATTCCTTTCAAATCTCCCTCCTGGGGGAACATCAATCCGTCATCCCTGTCGGTTACACAGGTAGCTGTAGGCTGCCTTACGACGGATGCGTGCAAAAACGCGACATTTTTTGTTGATCTCAAGCCCCTCACGCCCTAAAGTTCGCGCCGAACGTCCATGCTGGAAACGATCCATCCGGCTCAAGTACTGACGACGAGACAGCAAGGCCAAGGGAAAGCAGCGCTTCCCATGGCCTTTTTGCTTTCGGCGACATGCCTTGGGAAGTAGGCGAACCAAAGTGGGGATACGGAGGACGTTCATTTGCACCCATTGATAATTTCAGTTTGCCAGTAGGAGTTCCCAGCATGTCGATCCAGGTCGAAGACTATTTCGCGCGTGAAACCTTCCAGAAAATGAAGGCGTTCGCCGACAAGCAAGAAACCCCGTTCGTGGTGATCGACACCGCGATGATCAGCCAGGCCTACGATGACCTGCGCGCCGGTTTCGAATTCGCCAAGGTCTACTACGCGGTCAAGGCCAACCCGGCGGTGGAAATCATCGACTTGCTCAAAGAGAAAGGCTCGAGCTTCGACATCGCCTCGATCTACGAGCTGGACAAAGTGCTGAGCCGCGGCGTCAGCGCCGATCAGATCAGCTACGGCAACACCATCAAGAAATCCAAGGACATCCGCTACTTCTTCGAGAAGGGCGTGCGCCTGTATGCCACCGACTCCGAAGCCGACTTGCGCAACATCGCCAAGGCCGCACCGGGCTCGAAAGTCTACGTACGCATCCTGACCGAAGGCTCGACCACCGCCGACTGGCCTCTGTCGCGCAAATTCGGCTGCCAGACCGACATGGCCATGGACTTGCTGATCCTGGCCCGTGACCTGGGCCTGGTGCCTTACGGCATCTCCTTCCACGTAGGCTCGCAGCAGCGCGATATCAGCGTCTGGGATGCCGCGATCGCCAAGGTCAAGGTGATCTTCGAACGCCTGAAGGAAGAAGACGGCATCGTACTGAAGCTGATCAACATGGGCGGTGGCTTCCCGGCCAACTACATCACCCGCACCAACAGCCTGGAAACCTACGCCGAAGAAATCATTCGCTTCCTCAAGGAAGACTTCGGCGACGACCTGCCGGAAATCATCCTGGAACCAGGCCGCTCCCTGATCGCCAACGCCGGCATCCTGGTCAGCGAAGTGGTGTTGGTCGCCCGTAAATCCCGCACCGCCGTCGAGCGTTGGGTATACACGGACGTGGGCAAGTTCTCCGGCCTGATCGAAACCATGGACGAAGCCATCAAGTTCCCGATCTGGACCGAAAAGAAAGGCGAGATGGAAGAAGTCGTCATCGCCGGCCCAACCTGTGACAGCGCCGACATCATGTACGAAAACTACAAGTACGGCCTGCCGCTGAACCTGGCGATCGGTGATCGCTTGTACTGGCTGTCGACCGGCGCCTATACCACCAGCTACAGCGCGGTTGAATTCAATGGCTTCCCGCCGTTGAAGTCGTTCTACGTGTAAGCGCTACACGCCGAAATCAAAAAGCCCATGACGAGTCATGGGCTTTTTTGTGCCTGAAATTTTTTGTACCTGATCGTTCCCACGCTCTGCGTGGGAACGATCTGTCTTCAGGTGTGCCTACAGTTCGGCGCAACGTTTGGCGTAGTCGTCGGCCATTGCGTGAATCCGGGGCTCGGTTGCGCCCATGAGCGCCTGGCTCGCCACCCGAAGAAAGTTCAGATTGCCATTGGCCAATGCCTTGCGTAGCCAGACCAATGCAGTATCGATACTCCCCTCTGCGGCCAACACCGCCGCAAAACTGAACTGCCCACGAAAATCCCCTCCCTCTGCCGAGCGCCGATACCAGTCCCGAGCCGCTTGGGGATCTGCCGGGCAAACACGCCCCTCTTCCAGATAGCGCCCCAGCAGGTTCATCGATTTCGCATGGCCAAGCTCGGCAGCTCGACGATACAGGTTCAGTGCCGACGATTGATCCTCAGCCACCCCACGCCCGGTCGCCAGCAGATTGGCGTAGTTGTACATCGCCCAATCCAGCCCCGCTTGCGCGGCGATTCGATAATGCCGAGCAGCCATTGCAGCATCGGCCACACACCCCCAGCCGTGTTCGTGACATCGCCCCAGCATGTTGCGGGCCATCAGGTGCCCTTGTCGGGCGGCGATGTCGAACCAGCGCAACGCCAGCGGTTGATCCTGGGCGATTCCATTTCCATCCAGCAGGATCTGCCCAAGCAGCGCCTGGGCATCGACAAGCCCCTCGCGGGCTGCTGCTACGATCGCCTGGGCCGCACGGGCCGGGCTTTCGTCGAGCATGGCTTTGAGACGGTCTCCATCGAGTACCTCTTGGCGGCGCAATTGAAAACTCATACCTCGACCCAACGGCGCAACAGGTTGTGATACGTGCCCGTCAGGCGGATCAATGACGGGTGATCCGGCACGTCCTGGGTCAACTGCCGGATCGCCCCGTCCATCTCGAACAGCAGCGCACGCTGGCTGTCTTCGCGCACCAGGCTCTGGGTCCAGAAAAACGAGGCGTAGCGCGTACCACGGGTGACGGCGTTGACCTTGTGCAGGCTGGTGCCGGGGTACAGCACCATGTCACCCGCCGGCAACTTCACCCGCTGGGTGCCGTAGGTGTCCTGGATTTCCAGCTCCCCGCCGTCGTAATCCTCAGGTTCGCTGAAGAACAAAGTGGCCGAGAGGTCGGTGCGCACCCGTTCGATACTGCCCTTGGGCTGACGCACCGCGTTGTCGATGTGGAAATCGAAACTGCCGCCAGCCGTGTAACAGTTCAGTAACGGAGGAAACACCTTGTGCGGTAACGCTGCTGACATGAACTGCGGGTTTTTCCACAGCCGCTCCAGCATGGCCGCGCCGATTTCCTTGGCCAGCGGGTGGCCTTCCGGCAACTGCAGATTGTGCTTGGCCTTGGCCGACTGGTACCCGGCCGTGATCTTGCCATCAGCCCAATCGGCCTGTTGCAGAGCCTCGCGAATGCGCTGCACTTCTTCTTTTTCGAACAGGCCGGGAATGTGCAGCAGCATGGGGCAAGCACCAGAAAGCAAAGGGATGCCAATGGTATTGATTCTTATTGCCCTTGTAAAACCCGCGAGACGAACGAAACAGTAAAAACCGTAAGGCTAAATTGTAAAGATTGTAAATTCAGTGCGAATAGTAATTTTTCGCAATTGATACAAATACGTGTTTACACTATATTCCGCCGCCTCAAATCCTTGGGGAGGGGAATAAAAATGTCACGCCAACAACCACAACTACCGGTCAGTTCACCGCGTTTACTCGCTTCTGCAATTGGCGTGGCGATCACTGCCGGCTCTGCGGGCCAAATGGTTTTCGCGGCGGAAAAAACCAACGAGCAGGCACCGAGCAACACGATTTCCCTCGGCGCAACCGCGATCACCGGCGAAGCCCAGGATGAGACCTCCTACAACGTCGAAAAAGCCTCCTCGCCCAAGTACACCGCGCCCCTGGTAGACACTCCGCGCTCGATCACTGTCATCCCGCAACAAGTCCTCAAGGACACCGGCGCCCTGAACATGCAGGACGCACTGCGTACCGTCCCGGGCATCACCTTCGGTGCCGGTGAAGGTGGCAACCCTCAGGGCGACCGTCCGTTCATCCGCGGTTTCGATGCCCAGGGCGATACCTACCTGGACGGCGTGCGCGATACCGGTTCGCAGAGCCGTGAGATCTTTGCCGTTGAATCGATCGAAGTCAGCAAGGGCCCTAACTCCGCCATTGGCGGTCGCGGCGCTGCCGGTGGCAGCATCAACCTGGTGAGCAAGAAAGCGCATCTGGGCGACTCGTTCGACGGTGGCTTTACCTGGGGTTCGGACCAGACCCAGCGTTACACCATGGACGGCAACTACCAGTTCTCCGACACCGTTGCCGGTCGCCTGAACCTGATGAGTCACGAAAGCAATGTCGCCGGTCGCGAAAGCGTCGACTACGATCGCTGGGGCGTCGCGCCTTCTCTGGCCTTCGGCCTGGGCACCGACACCCGTGTCAACCTTGACTACTACCATCTGGAAAGCAACGACACGCCAGATTCGGGTATTCCCTACACCATCCCGGCCGGTGGCTCGGCTGCCCGCACCAAGTCCAATCCGGACAAGCCCTATGCCGGCGGCGATAGCAGCAACTTCTACGGCCTGACCGATCGTGACTTCCGCAAGGGTCGTACCGACACCGCGACCATCGCCATCGAGCACGACCTGAACGACGCGTTGACCGTCAAGAACACCCTGCGCCACGGCAGCAGCATGCAGGACTACATCCTGACCCAGCCGGACGACAGCAAGGGCAACGTCAACAACGGTACCGTGTGGCGTCGGGCCAACACCCGCGTCAGCAACACCGATACGACGACCAACCAGACCGACCTGTTTGGTGATGTCTACATCGCAGGCTTCAAGAACAGCTTCGCGACCGGTATCGAGTTGAGCCGCGAGGAAAGCAAGAAGTCCTCATATACCGTCAACACCGACACCACGCCAGGGACCACTCCAGTCACCACCACGTGCAACCCGGCAATCATCGGCGCACCCAGCGGCTACAACTGCACCTCGCTGTCGAACCCGAACCCGAACGATCCATGGAACGGTTCGATCACCCGCAACTACGCCGGCACCGACACCAAGGCGAACACCTACGCACTGTACGTGTTCGACACCCTGGAGCTGTCCGAGCAGTGGCTGGTGAACATGGGCCTGCGCTACGACCATTTCGAGACTCAGTACCGCACTTATGATGCCAGCGGGGCAACGGTCGTGAACAAAGGCGTGCCGGCCAAAGCCAAGGACACCAGCGAGTTCGTCACCGGTCAGTTCGGCGTTGTTTACAAACCTGCTGAAAACGGCAGCATCTACGCTTCCTATGCCACCTCTGCCACCCCGCCGGGGAACTCTCTGGGTGAAGCCGTGGAAACCAATTCGTTGCCTGGCACTCCTGATCGCAACGGCAACCAAATAAGCAGCGACCTGGAACCGGAAACCACCAAGAACTACGAAATCGGTACCAAGTGGGACCTGCTCAACGATCGCTTGTCGCTGACTGCCGATATCTTCCGCACCGAAAAAGACAACGCCCGCGTCCAGGTCGATACCACCACATACGAAAACGCTGGCAAGACCCGCGTCCAGGGTGTCGAGCTTTCGGCCACTGGCAAGATCACCGACAAATGGCAAGTCTTCGCCGGTTACGCCTACATGGACAGCGAGCAAGTCGACGGTGGTGACCTGCCGGCAAACAAAGCCAACGACGGCAACGAACTGCCTAACACGCCAAAAAACAGCGCCAGCCTTTGGACGACCTACCAGGTCACGCCAAGGCTGACCATCGGTGGCGGTGCGTTCTATGTCGACGACGTGTTCGGTAACGTGGCCAACACCACCATGGTCAATGACTATGTGCGCTACGACGCGATGGCCGCGTACAAGCTGACCAAGAACATCGACCTGCAGCTGAACGTGCAGAACCTGACCGACGTTACCTACTACGACAAGGCGTTCTCCAACCACTTCGCCAACCAGGCGGCGGGCCGGACTGCCTTGTTGAGCACCAACTTCCACTTCTGATAACAGAAGCATGGACACAAACCTGTAGGAGCTGCCGCAGGCTGCGATCTTTTGATCTTCGGCGATTGCACCACCGCCCAAAATCAAGATCAAAAGATCGCAGCCTGCGGCAGCTCCTACAGGGGTCAGGCCCCGTTCATCCAGGTGAACGGGGCTTTTGTGTGTAAAGGGAATGTTCCTCGATAACCCACGGCATAATGCGCGCCGTGATGACTATTTTTAAACGAGCAAGGCGAGCGACGTGTTGAAGAAAACCCTGTTCCAGTTGCACTGGTTTCTTGGCATCAGCGCAGGGCTCGTCCTGGCCCTGATGGGCATTACCGGGGCGACGGTCTCGTTTCAGGATGAAATCCTGTACGCGCTGAACCCTTCCGTGTTGCAGGTCCAGAAACAAGTCGCCGGCGTGCTGCCACCGGCTGACCTGGTGGAGAAGATCGAGGCGGCGACGCAGATGAAAGTGGCGATGCTCTCGGTCGGCATCGACAGCGACGTTGCCGCAAAAGTGTTCTTCACCCCGCCAGCGGGCGAGCGTCGCGGCCCCATGCGTTACGTCGACCCGTACACCGGCGAACTCCTGGGCGACGCCACCGGCCAAGGCTTCTTCGGCCTGATGTTGCAACTGCACCGCTTCCTCGCCATGGGCGATACCGGCCGGCAAATCACGGGCGCCTGCACCCTGATCCTGGTGTTCTTCTGCCTGTCCGGCCTGTACCTGCGCTGGCCTCGCCAGTGGAAAAGCTGGCGCGCCTGGCTGACCCTCGACTGGAAGAAAAAAGGCCGCAGCTTCAATTGGGACTTGCATTCGGTTGCCGGCACCTGGTGCCTGGTGTTTTATCTCCTGGCCGCGCTGACCGGGTTGTCCTGGTCCTACGAGTGGTACAACAAGGGCCTGACACGCCTGCTCTCCGATTCGCCACAGAATGAACGTGTTCGCGGTGGACGCGGCCCTGGGCCAAGCGGTCCGGCACCGGTGGTCGACTACTCGGCGATGTGGAGCAGCATCTACAGCGCTGCCGGTCCCGACCTGAGTTTCTACAACACCCGCATGCCGTCCGTGGCCGGGCAACCGGCAACTGTTTTCTACCTGTTGAAGAACTCGCCCCACGACCGCGCGCTGAACCAGATCACCCTGGACCCGGTGACCGGCGCGATCAAACGGCATGACCGCTACAGCGACAAGAGTTTCAAGGCGCAGTTGTTGACCAGCATCTACGCGCTGCACGTGGGCAGCTATTTCGGCATCGTCGGGCGCATCGTCCTGACGCTCACGGCCCTGAGCATGCCGCTGTTCTTCGTCACCGGATGGCTGCTGTACCTGGATCGTCGACGCAAGAAACGCCAGATCAAGGACGCCCGCAAAGGCCTGGCACAACCCGACAGTAACACCCCGGCCTGGCTCATCGGTTTCGCCAGCCAGAGTGGCTTTGCCGAGCAATTGGCCTGGCAGACCGCCGGCCAGTTGCAGGCGGCGGGCCTGCCGGTGAAGGTGCAGCCACTGGCGGATGTCAGCGAGCAGGACCTGCATGCTTCGAACAACGCGCTGTTTGTGGTCAGCACCTTCGGTGACGGCGAAGCGCCGGACAGCGCCCGGGGTTTCGAGCGCAAGGTGCTGGGCCGGTCGTTAAGCCTCGACAGCCTGAACTATGCCGTGCTGGGACTCGGCGACCGGCAGTATCAACACTTCTGCGGGTTTGCCCAGCGCCTGCACAAGTGGCTGGGCGAGCACGGCGGCAAGACCTTGTTCGCGCCGGTGGAAGTCGACAGCGGCGATCCCTATGCCTTGCGTCACTGGCAGCAGCAACTGGGCCTGTTGACCGGTCAGGCGCCTGTGGGCACCTGGCAAGCACCGAGCTACGAAAACTGGACGCTGGTCCGCAGGGAATTGCTCAACCCCGACAGCAGCGGCTCATCGGTGTACTTGCTGGGCCTGAAGGCGCCAGGTACCAACAGCTGGCTGGCCGGTGACCTGGTGGAGGTGCTACCGCGCAATTGCCCTTGGGCCATCGAGCACTTCCTCGAAGGATTGGGGATCGACGGTCGCGCGACGATTACCCACGAGGGTTTGTCGCAACCGCTGGAACAAGCCCTCGCCAGCCGGCAGCTGCCCGAGAACCGCAGCCATTTGGTCGGCCTGCATGCGCAGTCCCTGGTGGATGCCCTCGTGCCGTTGGCCATGCGCGAATACTCCATCGCCTCGATAGCCGCCGACGGCATCCTGGAATTGATCGTGCGCCAGGAGCTGCACCCTGATGGCACCCTTGGCGTCGGCTCCGGCTGGCTGACCGAACACGCCGCCGTGGGCGGCAGCATCAGCCTGCGCGTGCGGCGCAACAGCGGTTTCCACCTGCCCAATGAACCGGTGCCGATGATCCTGCTGGGCAACGGCACGGGACTCGCTGGCTTGCGTAGCCTGCTCAAGGCGCGCATCGCCGATGGCCAGCAACGCCAGTGGTTGTTGTTCGGCGAGCGCAATCGCGAACACGATTACCTGTGCCGCGACGAGCTGGAGGAGTGGTTGATTTCCGGCGACTTGCAGCGCCTGGACCTGGCATTCTCGCGTGATCAAGCCGAGAAGATCTACGTGCAGGATCGCTTGCGCGATTCGGCCGAAGAGCTGAAGAAATGGCTGGCGGAGGGTGCGGTGATCTACATCTGCGGCAGTCTTCAGGGGATGGCCGCAGGCGTCGATCAGGTGCTGAACGATGTGTTGGGCATCGCCGAAGTCGAGCGCTTGATCGAACAAGGCCGCTACCGCCGCGACGTTTACTGACCCTACAGTGATCATTCCCACGCTTTGTGTGGGAATGCCTCAACGGACGCTCCGCGTTCGGCTCCGGAAGGGACGCGGAGCGTCCCGGGCTGCGTTCCCACGCAGAGCGTGGGAACGATCAATCTGATTTAACGCCCGGAGCCTGATAGCGCCTACAGGGGGCCAGTGTCAGGCGTTGACGGGTTCCACCGCCATCTCCACCACTTCCGGCCGCTTGACCAGCGCATACACCACCGCCGTCAACAAACTCCCCGCCACAATCGCCAGCAAGTACAGCAATGCATGGTTGATCGCATTCGGAATCGCCAACACAAACAACCCACCATGGGGCGCCATCAACTTGCAGCCGAAGTACATCGACAACGCACCGGTCAGCGCACCGCCGGCAATGCTCGCCGGGATCACCCGCAGCGGGTCTTTGGCGGCAAATGGAATCGCGCCTTCGGAGATAAAGCACAGCCCCAGTACCAAGGCCGCTTTACCCGCCTCGCGTTCGGTCTGGGCGAACTTGCGCCTGGCAATGAACGTGGCGATGCCCAGGCCGATCGGCGGCACCATGCCGGCGGCCATGGTCGCCGCCATCGGTGCATAACTCTGCGACGCCAGCAGCCCGACCGAAAACGCATACGCGGCCTTGTTGATCGGCCCGCCAAGGTCGACACACATCATGCCGCCCAGTAGCACGCCGAGCAGAATCGCGTTGGTCGTGCCCATGCTGTCGAGGAAATGCGTGAGCCCGGCGAGCATGCCCGCCACCGGCTTGCCGACCACGTAGATCATCACCAGGCCAGTGAACAGGCTTGCCAGCAAGGGGATGATCAGGATCGGTTTCAGCGCCTCGAGACTCTGCGGCAACCGCGCATAACGATTGATCGCCTGCGCCGCGTACCCGGCGAGGAAACCGGCAATGATCCCGCCGATAAAACCGGCACCCAGGGTGCTGGCCAGCAGGCCGCCGATCATCCCCGGCGCCAGGCCCGGACGGTCGGCAATCGAATAAGCGATGTAGCCTGCCAGCAGCGGCACCATGAGCTTGAACGCGGTGTCGCCGCCGATCTGCATCAGCGCCGCCGCCAGCGTCCCCTCTTCCTTGAAGGCGGTGATGCCGAATACGAACGACAAGGCAATCATCAAGCCGCCTGCCACCACCATCGGCAACATGTACGACACGCCGGTCAACAGGTGTTTGTAGACCCCGGTCTTCTCTTGTTTGACCGGCCCCTTGGCACCGGTCGAAGCGCTTTCCTGCTTGCCTTCGGCCAATGCTTTATTGAGTGTCGCTTCAGCCTGCTTGAGGGCAATGCCGGTGCCGCAACGGTAGATTTTCTTGCCAGCGAATCGCTCGGTGGCCACTTCGATGTCCGCCGCCAGCAGCACCACATCGGCGTCGGCAATCGCTTGGGCGCTCAGCGGATTGCGTGCGCCGACCGAACCCTGGGTTTCCACCTGCAAGTCATAGCCCAAGCGCTTGGCCGCTTGCTGCAAGGCTTCGGCGGCCATGAAAGTGTGGGCGACACCGGTTGGACAGGCCGTCACGGCAACGAGTCGCGGCGCGTTTTTAACGACGGCCACCGGCTCAACCACGGCTTGCGGTGCGACATACACCTGAGCCTCTTCAGCACCACGGCGCAATACCGCTTCGACGTCTTGCAGCGCTTGGGCAGGGGTACTCTGGAACAAACGCTTACCGACAAAACGCGACATATCCACAGGCGCGCTGGTCACCAGCAACACCCACTCGGCCGCCTCGATCGTGGCGGCCGACAGTTGCCGTTCGGGATGTGCCGAATCGCTGATCTCCACGCTGGTGCTCCAGCCCTGACGCTGGGCCGCGGCATCGAGCAACCGGGCGCACAGCACACTGGTGACCATGCCGTTCGGGCAGGCAGTAACAATGGCTAACTTCATGACCAACCCTCTTATTGTTCTGTCAGGGCGCGCACGCGCACGCCCTGTTCGAGCTGCGCCAGTTGCGCTGCATCGCTGATACCGAAGCCGATCTGGGTGACCGCCATCGCGGCAATCGCCGTGGCGGTGCGCAAGGTTTGTTCAGGCGTATCGGCACTGAGCAACCCGTGGAGCATGCCGGCCAACAACGAATCGCCCGCGCCTACCGTACTGGCGACGCTGACTTTCGGCGGCGTGGCATGCAGCGCCGAACCGACGCTGAACCAGTTCACACCCTCGGCACCGTGAGAAATCACCACATGCTCGATGCCTTGGGCGTGCAGGCGACTCGCGGCTTGCGCCTGGGCCAGGACCGACACCGTCTCGCCACCGAGCACTTCAGCCAACTCCTCGGCATTGGGCTTGATCAACCATGGAGCAGCCTTGAGCGCCGCCCGCAATGCTTGCCCACTGGTGTCCAGGGCGACCTTCAAGCCCAGATCATTCAATCGCCCGATCAATGCCTGCAACCACTGCGGGCTGATGCCTTGGGGCAGACTGCCGGCAACCACTACCGCATCATGCCCCGGCGCTATCTGGTCGAGACGCTCGAGCAATGCCTGCTGCGCCGCGGCGCTGACCAGCGGCCCTGGCCCATTGAGGTCGGTGATACGTCCATCGCTTTCCGCCAGCTTTATGTTGCTGCGCGTCTCACCGGGAACACGAATGAACGCATCGACAAAACCGCGTTTGGCGAACAGGTTTTCGAAAGCTTGCTGATTGTCTTCACCGAGAAAACCGCTGACGGTCAATTGATGCCCGAGGTCCGCCAACACCTGCGCCACGTTCACCCCTTTGCCCGCAGCATGGGTGTGCATGGTGTCGCTGCGGTTGACCTGACCGGGTTCCAGGCGCGCAAGCTGGACGGTGAGGTCCAGCGCCGGGTTGAGGGTCAGGGTTAAAATCCTGGCCATTACAAAGCCTCCACTAATGCGCGCACTTCATTCGCGCTGCCCACGGCAAGTGCCTGTTGGGCAAGGGTTTGAGCCTGGGTCAGGCTGAGTTCGCGAACCCGCGCCTTGACCTCGGCAATGCTGCGTGCGCCGACACTGAGTTCATCCACGCCCAAGCCAACCAACACCGGTACCGCCAACGGATCGGCCGCCAACTCGCCGCACACACCGACCCATTTGCCATGGGCATGGGCCGCGCGCACGGTGATGTCGATCAGCTGCAGCACCGCCGGATGCAAGCCATCGGCCTGGGCCGACAAGGTTGGATGGCCACGGTCGATGGCCAGGGTGTATTGCGTCAGGTCATTGGTGCCAACGCTGAAAAAGTCGACTTCCCTGGCCAGCACCGGCGCCAGCAAGGCCGCCGACGGCACTTCGATCATGATGCCCAATTGCAGGTCCGCCACTGGAATTTCCAGGCGCAGGCGTTCGGTCATGTCCCGCGCCTGGCGCCACTCGTCGACGCTGCCGACCATCGGAAACATGATCCGCAGCGGGCGGTTGTCGGCGGCGCGCAACAAGGCGCGCAACTGGGCTTCCATGATCTGCGGCCGTTGCAGGGTCAAGCGAATGCCGCGCACCCCGAGGAACGGATTTTCTTCCTTGGCGATCGGCCAATACGGCAGCGGTTTATCGCCACCGACATCAAGGGTGCGCACCACCAGCGGACGACCGGCCAGGCCATCGAGAACACGGCGGTATTCGGTTTCCTGGGTCGCCTCGTCCGGCGCTTGCGGGTGGGCCATGAAAATCAATTCGGTGCGCAACAGACCAATGCCTTCGGCGCCCTGCTCTACCGCACTGGTGACGCCGGCACTTTCACCGATATTGGCGAACACTTCGACGGCATGGCCATCGGTGGTCAACGCCGGTTGATGGCGTTGTTCGGCGGCGGCCTTCAGGCGTTGCTCGCGGGTATCACGCTCCTGGGTGGCGCGCTGCAAGGTCGCCGCGTCGGCGTCCACATGCAAACGCCCGCGTTGGCCATCGATCAACAGCGGCGTGCCCGGCGCCAGCAGCAACACCGCGGCACCGGCACCGACCAGGGCTGGAATTCCCAAGGCCCGCGCAACAATCGCGCTGTGAGCGGTGGCGCCACCGCGGGCGGTGAGAATACCGGCGACACGGGCCGGATCAAGGCGCGCCACATCGGACGGACCGACTTCGTCCATCACCAGAATGTAGGGCTGCTCAGGTTCATGCGGTGTTTCGACACCACTGAGCTGCGCCAGCACTCGACGGCCGATATCGCGCAGATCGGCGGCGCGCTCGGCGAGCAAGGCGTCCTGCAAGGACTCCTGTTGCCTGGCAGCGGCTTCGATCACCGACATCCACGCCGCTTCCGCGCTTTCGCCCTGCTTGAGACGGGTGTCGACCTCATCGGTCAACTCCGGGTCGTCGAGCATTTCCTGGTGGGTGATGAAAATCTCGCGGATAGCCTTGGCCTTGCTGCGTTCGATCAAGCCGCCGATGTCCTGGCGCACGTGCGCCAGCGCTTGCTTGAGGCGCTCACGCTCGATGGCGGCGGACTCTCCCCGTAGCGGGTAATCGATGGTTTGCAGTACCTGGATATGCGCCGGGCCGATGGCGATTCCCGGAGCGGCGGCGATGGCCTGCACCAGACTGCCCGGCGCCGGGGCGAGCAGTACTTGGGCCACCTCGACGATTTCTTCACGAGGCTGGCTCACCGCTGGCAACGGCTCGACTTCTTCACCGAGGCCCTCTTCAATCGCGGTCAACAGAGCGGGCAAGGCATCGGCGGCGATGCTCGGCTCGGCGATGATTTCCAGCACCTGCCCACGACGGGCGCCCAGGCTGAGCAGTTTGCTCAAGCTTTTCACCGACACCGCACTGTCCTGGCCGTCGACGATGCGGATGCGAATCTCGCCTTCAAAACTTTTCGCCAGTTGCGCGAGGATCTTCGCCGGACGGGCATGCAGACCGTGGGCGTTGGCCAGCGCAATGCGTGCGCTCGGCCAGTCTGCCGGCAACTCGCCGCCGAGCACTTCAAGCACCGCGCGGCAACTGGTGGCACGGCCCAACTCATGGCCGCGACCTTCAATCAGCAACGCACACAGGCGTTCGAGCAACGCTTGGTGGGCCTCGCCCAGGCTGGCCAGGCAAAACAGGCCGCTCAGCGGTTGACCGAGGTAGCGCAGCGGTTTGTCCGGGGTGACGAACGCCAGGCCTGGACGCTTGACCGTTTGTTCACTGTGCAGCCACCACAGCCCATCGCCCAGCGGCAGCGCTTCGACTTGCTGCAACACGGCGGAGAAACCATTGCTGACGCAGTCGGCCTGACGCAGTAACCGCGCGCCACGCCAGACCAGCTCTTCGAAATCTTCGGCAGCGACGCCCAAGCCGATCATCTGCGCATCCAGCGCCAGCTCTTGCGGCGCGCCTTGCAGCAGTTTCAGCAAGGCCTCGGCGCTGCTGGCGCGACGCAAGGCTTGGCCAAGGTCGGTCTCGCCGAGCGCGCGGGTCAGCAGTTGCAGCAGGCGCAGGTGTTCGTCGGATTTGGCGGCAATCCCGATCGCCAGGTAGACGATCTGTCCGTCACCCCAGTCCACGCCGTCGGGGAACTGCATCAGGCGCACGCCCGTGGAAAACACTTGGTCGCGGGTTTCTGGCGTACCGTGGGGGATGGCAATACCTTGACCAAGAAAAGTCGAGCCCTGGGCTTCGCGTGCCTGCAAGCCGGCGAGGTAGCCTTCGTCAACCAGACCATCGTCGACCAGGTGCCTGGCCAGCAGTTGCAGCGCGGCGGATTTATCCACAGCCGACTGGCCCATGGATATCTGCTCTATGGTGAGCTCGAGCATGCTGTCTCCTGTTGGCGCCCTTGGGGCGCCAGGTATTGTTTTTGAATGATTCAGCTTAGGCCTTTGTCTTAAAACAATCTTCGGCGGTTTCACGGCAGAACCGGCCAAAGCAGCCATTAATGTAGAAAATACGCTTGCTGAATCGTTTAACCTAGAGTGATTGGCACGTTACTCGATAATGGTGCATCGTTGAAGCCCAACTTGTCGGATGCGTTGTGACCAAGGTCGCCTGCCTGAATCGGGTAGGATTGGTGAAAATGTCGAGGCAAGCTCGAAAAAACAAGGAATAGCGGGTTGAAACTCAGTGATATAGCCCAGCTGGCCGGTGTGTCCGTCACCACCGCCAGCTACGTCATCAACGGCAAGGCCGAACAGCAACGTATCAGCAGCGCCACCGTTGAGCGCGTGCGCGCGGTCGTCGAAGAACATGGTTTCACGCCTAATCCCCAGGCGGCCGGCCTGCGCAGTCGCCACACCCGGACCCTGGGCTTCATTCTGCCGGACCTGGAAAACCCCAGTTACGCGCGGATCGCCAAGCTCCTTGAACAAGGTGCCCGGGCGCGTGGCTACCAGCTATTGATTGCCAGTTCCGACGATGCACCCGACAGCGAACGGCAATTGCTGCAACTGTTCCGCGCCCGTCGTTGTGATGCCCTGATCGTTGCCAGTTGCCTGCCGCGGGGTGACGACAGCTATCGCCAACTGCAAGCCAAAGGCATTCCGATCATCGCCATCGACCGGGTCATGGAGCCTGAATATTTCTGCTCGGTGATCAGCGATGACCGAGAGGCCAGCCTGCACCTGACCCAAAGCCTGCTTGAGCCGTTGCCCAAGCAGATCGCCTTGATCGGCGCGCGTCCCGAATTGAGCATCAGCCAGGAACGGGCTGCTGGCTTCAAGCAGGCCCTGGTCGGGTACGACGGCGAAGTGCTCATCGAACACGCTGATTCGTTCAGCCGTGAGTGCGGCAAGCAGTTGATGGAAGAACTGATCCAACGCGTAGGACATTTGCCCGAGGCCCTGGTGACGACGTCCTATGTACTGCTTCAGGGTGTGTTCGATGCGTTGCACGATTTCCCGTTGAAAACCCGCCCGCTGCGCCTCGGCACATTTGGAGACACCCAGTTGCTGGATTTCCTGCCGCTGCCGGTGAACGCCATGGCACAACAACACCAATTGATTGCCGACAAGGCGCTCGCACTCGCCCTGGCAGCCATCGAGCAGTCCGATTACCAACCCGGTGTGCTGGCCATCGCGCGGACGTTCAAACAACGTATTCGCCAGGACTGAGCCATGGACCTGATCGACACCCACACCCACCTGGACTTCCCCGACTTCGACGCGGATCGTCAGGCACTGATGGCCCAGAGCCGTGCTCTCGGGGTACGTGAAATGGTGGTATTGGGGGTGTATCAGGGTAATTGGCAGCGCGTCTGGGAATTGGTGCAAAGCGATCCCGACCTGCATGCGGCGTTCGGTTTGCACCCTGTGTACCTGGAGGATCATCGCCCCGAACATCTCACCGAACTGGGCGACTGGCTGGGGCGACTGGCCGGCCATCGCCAGCTGTGTGCGGTGGGCGAGATCGGCCTGGACTACTTCATCGAAACCCTGGACCGCGAACGACAGCAGGCGTCGTTCGATGCGCAACTGCAACTGGCGGTGGATTTCCACCTGCCCGCGCTGATCCATGTGCGGCGCAGTCATGCGGCGGTGATTGCCACGCTCAAGCGTTTCAAGTTGAAACGCGCCGGAATCATCCACGCCTTCGCGGGCAGTCAGGAAGAAGCGCGCGAATACATCAAGCTCGGTTTCAAGCTCGGCCTCGGCGGCGCTGCGACCTGGCCCCAGGCACTGCGCATGCACCGCGTACTCGCCCACTTGCCACTGGAGTCGGTGGTGCTGGAAACCGACTCGCCGGACATGGCGCCAGCGATGTTCCCCGGCCAGCGCAACAGCCCGGCGCACTTGCCAGCGATCTGCACGGCGCTGGCGCAAATCATGTCGCTCGCCCCGGAACAACTGGCCGCCGCGAGCAGCGCCAACGCCCGTGAACTGTTCAACTGGTAATCAGTCGACGTGGGCCTTGGCGGCCTCGAGAATCAACGTCATGTGCTGACGCTGGCGGGCGAATCGAAGAGCAACGAAGTAGACGAAAATCGCCACCAGTGAAATGTTCAGTTGCTCCACGACGCTGAGCATTCCAATCCATTCCAGTACCAACGCCACCAGCAATGTGCTGCAAATCATGATTAGCAGGCTGGCCTTCAACATGGCTAACGAGTCCAGGGTCTTGAAGCGCCTGATCTGTTTCGGGTCGCTCAGTTGCAGGGCTTTCTGACAGTGGGTACAGGTGAATGCTTCGTTGATTGCAATGGCATTGAGTTGCCAGGGTTTGAGCAATAGCGTGCGCTGGCAATGTGCACAGCGCCCCTGGATACCAAGTGTTGCGACAGCCATAACCGTGCCTCCTCCATGCGGTCAGTGACGTTGATAGTCCTTCATTGAAGACGAAAAAAGCAGTTCCTAAGAAAATAAGGACCTTTCCTACAAAAGAAGAGGATGAGGTACTACAGAAATTTCAGGCGCTCACCAACCTGTGGGACTGAACTCCCACAGGTTGGTGAGATGTCTTCAGACCCGGAAGGCGCTGATCAACTGCTTGAGCTGCACCACCTGCGCCGACAGCGCGCGACTGGCATCCTCCGTCTGGTGCGCACCTTCGGCAGTACGCTCTCCGGCACGATTGATCTCGACAATGTTCTGGTCAATGTCGTGGGCCACGGCGGTCTGCTGCTCCACAGCCGCGGCAATCTGCTGGTTCTGATCGACGATCATGCCGACAGCGCCCAGGATATTGTCCAGGGCTTGCTGGACCTTTTCCGACTGCCCCACCGTTCCATTGGCCATCTCATGGCTGACGCTCATCGCCTTGACCGCGGCCCCAACACCGCCATGCAGCTTGGCGATCATCTGTTCGATCTCTTCGGTCGATTGCTGGGTGCGCTTGGCCAGTGTGCGGACTTCATCCGCCACCACCGCAAATCCGCGCCCCTGCTCACCCGCCCTGGCTGCCTCAATAGCGGCATTGAGTGCCAGCAAGTTGGTCTGTTCGGCAATGCTCTTGATCACCTCCAGCACACGACTGATGGACTGGCTGTCGCTGGCCAGTTGGTTGATCACCTGCACCGACTGGTCGATTTCACTGGCCAGCGCAGCGATGCTGCCCTGCTGCGATTCCACCAGCCCACGACCGCTCGCCGTTTCGTCGTTGACACTGTGGGCGCTGCTGACGGCGGCGGCAGCACTGCGCGCCACCTCAAGGGACGTGGCCGACATCTGATTCATCGCCGTGGCGACCTGCTCGATCTGCGAGCGCTGACCGGCCACGGCCTGGTTGCTTTGCGCGGAGACACTCTCTACTTGCCCGGCTTGGCGCTCGACCTCGCCGACGGTCTGTCCGACACGCTCGATCAAGTCATGGATCTTTTTCACGGTGCCGTTGAACACCTCGCCCAACTCACCCAGCTCATCACGACTGTGGGCGTTGAAAGTGACCGTCATGTCGCCGGCCGCCACTTTGTCCATGACCTCGCCAAGACGTTTGAGGGTGGTGCGGGTCGAGGCGTAGAAGGCGCCGTAAAGATAAAAAATCAGCACAAACACCACCGACAGCGCCACAGCCTGCAGAATCATGTGCGTGCGGTTCTGTTCCAGGCGTTGTTGCAACTGGGTGCCGAGAAATTTCAAGGTGGCTTCATTGAGTTGATAGGTCTGGCCCATCAGCGCCGAGACCTGATCGTAAAAGGCCTGCCATGGTGCATCGAGCGTGTCGGCCATCACCACCTGCTCTTCGAACAGTTCGCTGGCCTTTTTCAACGAGGCCTTGCTGCTGTCAGCCTGGGTCGCCAGGGTTTCGCGTGCGGCGTTGCTCGAGCCCGTTGCGTCCTGCAGCTTCAGGCCGTACTCGGCATGGAGCTTGTCGAGCTGTACCAGCAATTCATCGAAACGCGTGCTCGACGACGAATTGAGAAACCCCTGGCCCAGGGAAGAGGAGCCCAATGCGCGACCTTCACCCAGCATCTGGGTAACGCGCGGAGTGATGTTGGTGACGAGCTCGCTCAGCTGACGCATGTCACTCTGGCTATCGTGGCTGAGACCGGCCTGACTGGCGATGATCTGGCCGAAGACCTGCGCATTGCCGAGCAGCTTGCTGATCAGTGCACTTTTGCTTTGCAGGGACTTTTCCGTCTGCTGCGCTTTGAATGCGCTGATCATTTCATCGCGCTTGGCATCGAACAGCACGACCTGCTCCGGATCGGTGGCCATTGCCGTCAAGCCCTGCAAACGTGCCAGGACACCTTGTTCAAGCGTACCGATCTGCGTCTCGACATTTCCCGCCTTGCCCGACTGGCCCAAGGCGACGTTGATCTGCACAAGATTGTTCAGGGTTTCCAGATCACGCCTTAACGCGAGACTGCTACCCAACAGATCCAGGCTCTGCAATTCGACCCGGGTGCCCTGGAACTCGCGATAGGAATCACGCACCAGGTAGAAGTTGGTTACCAGCATCGGCACCAGGAACAGTACGCTGATCAGGCTGAACTTCATGCCGAAGCTCAGGCGGTTCATCAGCGCGACGGCGGGATAGAGCAAGCTCTTCACTGGAAGTCTCCCTTCGATTTCTTATTTTTATTGGCGGGCGCAGCGAGACGGCAGATAGCCAGTATTCGGCGCTATCTCTGTATAGCGTAAATCAGGGGAGATTTTTGTAACTTAAGGTTAACGGAAGACACATTTTAAGAGTGACGGCATTCCCGCGAAGAACGATGACGCGGTGCTACAGACACACCGCGGCGCCTGGTTCGCCGGCAACCCAGCGCCTACGGCAGAACCGTCCACAACGCAAACCCCGCATACCAGAGCACTGCCGCTCGCAGCAGCAACTCCCAGATGCGATCGAGGCTGTTGACGCCTTCAGGCCCGACCACCGGGGCTGGAATCTCACCGGCTACCAGCCCGACCTTTTCGATCAATTGGGCAGCGCTGATGTTCCAGTTCAACAGTTCGTGCAACATCACCCGGCTGACCGCGACAAAGTTGCCGACCAGGGCAAAGCTCGCTGCCAACAGACGCACCGGCACCCAGTCGAATGCATGGCGCAGTTGCGCAGCACGCTCGACCACAGCCGGGTTTTGCCCGTGTTCTTCTGCCAGCGCCAGCAATCGATAACTCAGCGCGGCCACCGGCCCGAGCAGGAAGTACCAGAAAATTATCGCGAAAAAGCTCTGGTAGGCCTCCCACAGCAAATGCCCTTCGACCCGCTCCAGCAGTTGCTCGGCATTGTCGGCGCAGATGTCCAGGTCACGCTTGGCCACATGAGCCGCCGCTTGCAGGTCTTCGCGACGCCAGGCATCGCGAAAGGATCCTAGCTCCCCCAGCAGGTCACCACGCCCCAGGCTGTAGATCACCACCAGCAAATGCACCGGCAACGCCAACAGACCGTAGGCTACGGGGTCGAGCACCACCAGCAGCAAGCCCAGCACCGCCACTGGAAACAACACCAGCACGGCAAGGACCAGCCACGGCCGCTCTACCAGACGCGGGCTGAGCTCTAGCTTGTTCAGCTCACGAATCCAGCCAGCGTCGTGCTGAACCCGGTGGCGCAGGGCCGAAAACTTCTCGATCCATACCGCCAACAGCAACACCAGAAAACTCATTATCCTTCCTCTTGTGCCAAGGCCGCGCGAAAGCGTGCCCAATCGAACGCGGGTCCCGGATCGGTCTTGCGCCCAGGGGCGATATCGCTGTGCCCGCAGATACGCTGCGTGGTGATGGCCGCAAATGCCGATTGCAACTGCCGGGTCAGGGTCGTCAACGCTCGATATTGCGCATCGTCGAACGGCAGATCATCCGTGCCTTCGAGTTCGATGCCTATGGAAAAATCGTTACAGGTTTCCCGCCCTTCAAAACTCGACACGCCCGCATGCCAGGCACGCTCAAGGCAAGAAACAAACTGAGTGACGGTGCCGTCACGCTCGATCAGAAAGTGCGCGGAAACCCGCAGGTGCGCAATCCCTTCAAAATAGGGATGCTCCGTGACATCCAGGCGGTTCTGGAAAAACTCCTGCACCTTTCCAGTCTTGAACTGCGCTGGCGGCAGGCTGATGTTGTGGATCACCAGCAGGGAAATTTCGCCCTCGGGGCGCGCATTGAAGTTGGGCGAGGGGCATAAATGCACGCCTTTGCACCAACCGCTGGCGGGGTCCAACTGCATACAGGTTCCTTCAACGACGACTGTGTTGGCGCCAGTATGCCGCGATAGGCCATCGGGGGCGATCATTTGACGCGATTGAGGTACTGCAATTTGCCCATCACTGAAGCCAGGTCTGGTTCAAACAATACGCCATCGTCGAACACACGTGCAGTATCAACCGGACCTTCCTCAGCCGTAGGCAGGATGATTGGCTCCAATACCTCGACCGTCGCTGTCGCATCGGCTCGCGAATGCCCTGGATGCTCGAACATTTGAACGTGCAGGTACTCCAGCTCGCTGAAAAACGCACGGGTCGCAAATGGATCGAACGCCGAACCGCTCAGCCCTTCGCGCAATGCCTTTAGCAACGCCGGAACCAGCGTCAACAAATGCTCACGAGCATCGGGCGGGTCATGACGTTGGACGCTCCAGATCAATTGCATCATGGTCTGCACATCAGCCTGCCACTGCAGTGACAGATGGCCACGCTTGAGGCAGGTCAGTAGCAATACCTTGCTCCAAGTCTCGAGCACGAATGCCAGCACACTTTGCGGCAATGTCTTACCCAGCAGAGCCTGGTTCAAAGCTTGCTCTACTCGCTGGCGGGCCAAAGCGGTCTGGGCGTGACTTTCTTCGGCGTCGCGAATCCGCTGCTCCAGCCGTTCAATGCGTCGGCGTTCGTCACGGGTGAGCGCGTCAGCTTGCTCACCTTCCGGCATGGCAAGCTCAGAAGCGATGTTGTTATCCATCGTGTCGTTTGTAGGGGCAGGTGTCAGGCCTGGCAGCACGCCGGTGGCGATCAACAGTTGGTTGGCCTGGGCGTAAAGCTGGCCGGCGCCACTGAGCACATAGCGATCAAACAGCGTGAGGATGATCAGCTTGACCTTGATGTCCACACCGAGGTGACGCCCGGCCGCCAGGAAGCACTTGCAGAGCACCGTGGGCCCCAGGGGATTGTGCTGTTCGATCAGCGTCCTTCCCAACAACGTACTGAGGCGTGCGGTGAGCTGGTCGAGGGCGAAACCGTCGCGGTAGAGCACCTTGTTGACCATCGCTTGCACAGCCAGGTTGCGTTCGGGCGCGTCATCAGTCGGCGCAACACTCGCATTGGGAGACAATGACCGAGGCAGCATCCTGTAGGCGAGATCGCATTGGCCGAGGTTGATGAACGCCTTGAAGAGTTGCTCGAAAAACAACCGCTCGATACTTTTGCGTTTCAAACGCAAATCGCGCATCGCCTCAAAGAAAAGATTCTGCTCAACATCGTCAGGTGCCCGGTCGGCCATTTCGAAGAGGGTATCGTCGGCATTATCGAACAGCGCCTGCAAGCCCTGCCTGAGCTGTTGCGTCGCCTTGTCGCGAACCTGCAACACAATGACAGGCAGGCGGGCGAGTGGCAGTTGCGTCGCCTGGTCACTAGCGACCCTGCGCAATGGCACTACATTCCCGTCGATGTGCATCCAGCCTCCTGAAATTCCAGACCGTCAAAGCCATGACGTCAAATCCAAGGCGAATTATCAGGTAAAGGGCGTCCTTGCGCCACCCCGGCGCGTACTTCGCAGGAAAAGGAGGCAGCCCCAAGGGGGCATCACACACGCAATCGACCAAATGCAGGCTTCAGAACGCCAGCAACCGTTCTGACGCCTTGGGTTGCTCAGTACCATGGCCCTATAATCGGGGCACTTTGTTTGTGGAGCGCCTTATGCCGAATCTACGTCTCGCCGACTTGAACGCCGAAATCGAAGCCAACGTGCGCCGCGCGTTGCTCGAAGACATCGGCAGCGGCGACATCACCGCACAGCTGATCCCTGCTGAACGCCTGGCCAAAGCCACCATCATCACTCGCGACGCTGCCGTCATCAGCGGCACCGCCTGGGTGGATACCGTGTTTCGCCAGCTCGACCCACGGGTTGCGGTGCACTGGCAGGTTGCCGATGGCGAGCGGGTCAAACCCAATCAGGTACTGTTCCACCTCGAAGGGCCAGCTCGCTCGCTGCTGACGGGGGAGCGCAGCGCGCTGAACTTCCTGCAAATGCTCTCTGGCGTTGCCACTCGCGCGCAGCAGTTGGCGGACTTCGTTGCCAATACCCAAGTTAAACTGCTCGACACCCGCAAAACCCTGCCAGGGCTGCGTTTGGCGCAGAAGTACGCCGTAACCTGTGGCGGTTGCCACAACCACCGCATCGGCCTGTATGACGCCTTCCTGATCAAGGAAAACCATATCGCCGCCAGCGGTGGCATCCCGCAGGCCATCGCCGCCGCCCACAAGATTGCGCCGGGCAAGCCGGTAGAAGTCGAAGTGGAAAGCCTGGATGAACTCAAGGAAGCCCTGGCGGCCGGTGCCGACATCATCATGCTTGATGAGCTGAGCCTGGATGACATGCGCGAAGCCGTGCGCTTGAACAACGGCAAGGCAAAGCTGGAGGCCAGCGGCGGGATCAACGAAAGCACGCTGCTGCCGATTGCCGAAACCGGGGTGGATTACATTTCGATTGGGGCGATGACCAAGGATGTGAAGGCTGTCGATCTGTCGATGCGACTGAGTCTGTGACCCGCAACGCATACCTGTAGAAGCCCGGCTTGCCGGCGATGGCGATCTGAAGGACGCTATCGTCGGCAAGCCGGCCTCTTAAAGAGCGTTTTTGTCAGACCACCAGATTGTTCATCTCGCAGTACTCTTCCCATTCCACACCCAAGACCTCGGCCGCTTCCTTGTGCAGTTTCAGGCGTTCGGTCTCGTACTCTTCAGGGGTCGAGGTGTACTTGAGCGTCAACTCCCACGGCTGCAAGCCCTGGGCTTCGGCTTCATCCTCGAATGCCCACTGGATCTGGTCCTTCTGATCATCGGGTGGCAAGTCCTTGATCTCTTCCAGCAAATGGGGTACGTCCAGCACGTATTTCTTGAGGGCTTCTTCGTGTCTGGCTTCTTGAGACAATTCTTTAACGGTCATGGCGTTCTCTTTGATCGGGGGAATGGAAGATGGATCTGGATCATCAAGGATCTCTCTGACGCAAAAAAACCGCGTGAAGCCCGGCTTTTCTGGCCTTCAGAACCATTCGGGATCATCTGAAAACAACGTGTCGCTGGTGCCCGAGACAGGAATCGAACCTGCGACCTTCGCGTTACGAGTGCGCTGCTCTACCGACTGAGCTACACGGGCAGTGGGCTAAACCTAGCACTGACCATGGGGCCAGGCAACTTCGAACACTGTTAAAAATCAAAAGATCGCAGCCTTCTGCAACGCCCGCATAAGGCTACGATCCTTTGATTTTTCTGCACATGGCAAAACGCCCCGAACCAGTCGGGGCGTTTTGTTGTTCAGCGGTCAGATGCGGGAGTGATTAAACGCCCGAAGCCTTCGCCGCCGCTACGTCCTTGATGGACAGCTTGATACGGCCGCGGTTGTCCACGTCCAGTACCAGCACTTCCACTTCCTGACCTTCTTTCAGAATGTCAGTCACTTTCTCTACGCGAGCATCGCTCAGCATGGAGATGTGAACCAGACCGTCCTTGCCAGGCAGGATGTTGACGAATGCGCCGAAGTCGACGATGCGCTCAACCTTACCGACGTAGATCTTGCCGATTTCGGCTTCAGCGGTAATACCCAGGACGCGCTGACGAGCAGCTTCTGCAGCTTCCTTGGTTTCACCGAAGATCTTGATCGAACCGTCGTCTTCGATGTCGATCGAAGCCTTGGTCTCTTCACAGATCGCACGAATGGTCGCGCCGCCTTTACCGATGACATCACGGATTTTGTCGGTGTCAATTTTCATCGCGATCATGGTCGGAGCGTTTTCCGACAGCTCGGTACGCGACTGGCCAATGATCTGGTTCATCTGGCCGAGGATGTTCAGGCGCGCTTCCAGGGCTTGGCCCAGAGCGATCTCCATGATCTCTTCGGTGATGCCCTTGATCTTGATGTCCATCTGCAGCGCGGTCACGCCTTTGGCGGTACCGGCTACCTTGAAGTCCATGTCGCCCAGGTGGTCTTCGTCACCCAGGATGTCGGTCAGGACGGCGAATTTCTCGCCTTCTTTAACCAGACCCATGGCGATACCGGCAACCGGTGCCTTCATTGGGACGCCAGCGTCCATCAGGGCCAGGGAAGCACCGCAAACGGAAGCCATGGAGCTCGAACCGTTGGATTCGGTGATTTCCGATACAACGCGGATGGTGTACGGGAACACGTCAGCGGCAGGCAGCATGGCCTGAACCGAACGACGTGCCAGGCGGCCGTGACCGATTTCACGACGACCAGCGCCACCCATGCGACCACACTCGCCCACCGAGAACGGAGGGAAGTTGTAGTGCAGCATGAACGGGTCTTTTTTCTCGCCTTCCAGGGTGTCCAGAAGTTGTGCGTCACGGGCAGTACCCAGCGTCGCAACTACCAGGGCCTGGGTTTCGCCACGGGTGAACAGGGCCGAACCGTGAGTCTTCGGCAGAACGCCGACTTCGATGTTCAGCGGACGTACGGTACGGGTGTCGCGACCGTCGATACGTGGCTTGCCGTTCACGATGTTTTCGCGAACGGTGCGGTATTCGATTTCGCCGAAAGCCGCTTTGACTTCAGCAGCGGAAGGTTGGCCTTCTTCGCCGGACAGCTTGGCGACGACCTGGTCCTTCAGCTCACCCAGGCGAGCGTAACGGTCAGCCTTGATGGTGATGGTGTAGGCCTGGGAGATCGCCTCGCCGAACTCGGCGCGGATCGCACCCAGCAGTTCAGTGGCTTCAGCTTGCGGAGCCCAGGTCCAGGTTGGCTTGGCAGCTTCGGCAGCCAGCTCCTTGACGGCCTGGATCACGGCCTGGAATTCGTCGTGGGCGAACAATACTGCGCCCAGCATCTGGTCTTCGGTCAGCTCTTTGGCTTCCGATTCAACCATCAGGACAGCTTCCGAAGTACCGGCAACGACCATGTCCAGGCTCGAAGCCTTCAGTTGTTCGTAAGTCGGGTTCAGCAGGTAGCCGGTGCTTTCGTGGAAGGCAACGCGGGCAGCGCCGATCGGGCCATCGAAAGGAATGCCGGAGATGGCCAGGGCAGCCGAGGTACCGATCATCGCAGCGATGTCCGGATCGGTCTTCTTGCTGGTGGACACGACGGTGCAGACAACCTGCACTTCGTTCATGAAGCCTTCAGGGAACAGCGGACGGATCGGACGGTCGATCAGTCGGGAAGTCAGGGTTTCTTTCTCGGAAGGACGGCCTTCGCGCTTGAAGAAACCGCCAGGGATCTTACCGGCAGCGTAAGTCTTTTCCTGGTAGTGAACAGACAGTGGGAAGAAACCCTTGCCTGGATCGGCTTGCTTGGCACCAACGACGGTCACCAATACGCTGACGTCGTCGTCAACGGTGACCAATACTGCGCCGGAGGCCTGACGGGCGATACGGCCAGTCTCGAGGGTAACGGTCGACTGACCGAACTGGAATTTTTTGATTACCGGGTTCACGGTGTCCTACCTTCTTTTGTGGCTCTTGGGGAAACTGGGTTCTTGCGAAATTCTTGGGCAACACCGGGAATCGGCCCGACGGGTTGTCCTGGGTGCTCTTGCACAGGCAAAACGAGTATCCAGATAAAACTTGAGGCTGGGAGCCTGCCATGCACCGGCGGAAACCCGCTGACGCATGACAGACAACCAACCTCTAGCGCAATCGCTGATTAGCGACGCAGACCCAGGCGAGCGATCAGAGCGCTGTAACGGCTCACGTCCTTGCCTTTCAGGTAGTCCAGCAGCTTACGACGCTGGTTAACCATGCGGATCAGACCACGACGGGAGTGGTGATCTTTACCGTTGGCCTTGAAGTGACCTTGCAGTTTGTTGATGTTGGCGGTCAGCAGTGCAACTTGCACTTCTGGCGAACCAGTGTCACCAACAGCTTGCTGGTAGTCAGCTACGATTTGAGCTTTTTCTTGAACGTCGAGAGCCATGTGGCAATCCTTTTATCAGGAAACTGTTTCAAAAACAGTTTCAACAGGCCAGGGACAAATCCCTGTATCTAAAAATGAGTAGTGACCGTGCCTGCTAACAGCCACACTCGTCCGGTCATTCTGACCGAATCAGTCGACGCGGCGCGATGCGCCCGTCTTCGCTCACTTCACCAATACCGATGAAGCGACCATTGTGATCCTGTACCCGTACCATGCCGAACTTCGGGGCATCCGGGGCGCGTACCGGCTGGCCATTGAGCCAGTAGAACGCGCTCGCTTCCGAGAACTGCAACAGTGGCCAATCCAGCAGGCCGCTGTCCGATGGCATCAGGAAGCGGTCGACCGCCTCGTTGCCGCCTTCGGCATGTACCGCTTCCAGCTCTTCGAGGGTCACGGTCTGCGCCAGGGTGAAAGGCCCGGCCTGGGTACGTCGCAGTTCTGCAACGTAAGCGCCACAACCGAGTTGCTCACCGATATCCTCCACCAGGGTGCGAATATAGGTGCCTTTGGTGCAATCCACCGCAAGCCGCGCAGTATCCCCTTCGAAGGCCAGCAATTCCAAGCGCGTAATAGTAACAGAACGCGGTTCGCGCTCCACTACTTCACCTGCACGGGCCAGCTTGTACAAGGGCTGCCCATCACGCTTGAGAGCCGAGTACATCGGCGGTATCTGACTGATTTGCCCACGAAATTGCGGTAATACAGCTTCGATATCGGCGCGACCAACGGTCACCGGGCGCTCCTGCAAAACCTCGCCCTCGGCATCGGCCGTGGTGGTTGTCTTGCCCAGTTGCGCGAGGGTTTCGTAACCCTTGTCGGAATCGAGCAGGTACTGCGAGAACTTGGTGGCCTCACCGAAGCACAGCGGCAACACGCCAGTGGCCAGCGGATCGAGACTACCGGTGTGCCCGGCCTTCTCGGCGTTGAGCAACCAGCGGACCTTCTGCAAGGCTGCGTTGGAGGTGAACCCCAGCGGCTTGTCGAGCAGGATGATGCCGCTGACGTTACGACGGATACGTTTGACCTGAGCCACCGATTACTCCTTGGTGTCTTCGGCTTGTGCCGCAACCGAGTGCTGGTTGTCTTCAGCCACTGCGCGCTCGATCAAGGCCGACAGATGCGCACCGCGCACGACGCTTTCATCGTAGTGGAAGTGCAACTGTGGAACGCTGCGCAGCTTCATCTCGCGAGCCAGCTGCATGCGCAGGAAGCCAGCGGCGGAGTTGAGCACCTTGATGCTTTGCGCGATCTCTTCGTGACTGTCCTGGCCCATCACGGTGATGAAAATCTTGGCGTGACCGACGTCACGGCTGACTTCCACAGCGGTAATGGTGACCAGGCCGACGCGCGGGTCTTTGACTTCACGACGGATCAGTTGTGCCAGCTCACGCTGCATCTGATCGCCGATACGTTGGGTACGGCTGTATTCTTTTGCCATGTCTTGTTACCTGTTACTGCCCCACGGTGAAACCCGTAAGGTCTGAAAGCGGCAAACGCCCGGCCTGACAAAAGCCAGACCGGGCGTTGCGTTTAGAGTCCGGGCGATGCGCCGCGCAATTGCATGCGGCTGGCCATCACGGCTCTTGAAGTGCGCGAGTTAGAGGCTGCGAGCAACCTGGACCTTCTCGAAGACTTCGATCTTGTCACCGACCTTGACGTCGTTGTAGCTCTTCACGCCGATACCGCATTCCATGCCGGCACGTACTTCGGAAGCGTCATCCTTGAAGCGACGCAGGGATTCCAGCTCGCCTTCGAAGATAACGATGTCTTCACGCAGTACACGGATTGGACGGTTACGGTGAACAACGCCTTCGATCACCATGCAGCCGGCGATCGCGCCAAACTTCGGCGAACGGAACACGTCACGCACTTCGGCGATGCCCAGGATGTTCTCGCGAACGTCGCTGCCGAGCATACCGGTCAAGGCTTTCTTGACGTCTTCGATGATGTCGTAGATCACGTTGTAGTAACGCATATCCAGACCTTCCTGCTCGACGATCTTGCGAGCGCCGGCATCGGCACGCACGTTGAAGCCGAACAGTACAGCGTTGGAAGCCAGTGCCAGGTTGGCGTCGGATTCGGTAATACCACCGACACCGCCACCGACCACGCGCACTTGCACTTCGTCGTTGCCCAGGCCGTTCAGGGCACCGTTCAACGCTTCCAGCGAACCACGGACGTCGGATTTGAGGACGATGTTGAGCGTCTTCTTCTCTTCCTGACCCATGTTTTCGAAGATGTTTTCCAGCTTGCCGGCGTGAGCACGGGCCAGCTTGACTTCGCGGAACTTGCCTTGACGGAACAGAGCCACTTCACGGGCCTTCTTCTCGTCGGCAACCACGCTCATCTCGTCGCCAGCGTCCGGGGTACCGTCCAGGCCGAGAATCTCGACAGGGATGGCCGGACCGGCTTCCTTGATTGGCTTGCCGTTCTCGTCGAGCATGGCACGTACGCGGCCATAGTTCGAACCGACCAGCACCATGTCGCCCTGGCGCAGGGTACCGTCTTGAACCAGAACGGTTGCAACCGGGCCACGGCCCTTGTCGAGGCGGGATTCAACCACGACACCACGGCCAGGAGCCGATGGAGTAGCGGTCAGTTCCAGTACTTCGGCTTGCAACAGAACGGCTTCGAGCAGTTCGTCAACGCCGGTACCCATCTTCGCGGAGACCGGTACGAATGGAGTGTCGCCACCCCACTCTTCGGAGGTCACGCCGTGAACCGACAGTTCGCTACGGATGCGATCGAGATCGGCGCCCGGCTTGTCGATTTTGTTCACAGCAACCACCAAAGGAACGCCAGCCGCCTGAGCATGCTGAACAGCCTCGATGGTCTGTGGCATCACGCCGTCGTCCGCTGCAACTACCAGGATCACGATGTCGGTCGCCTTGGCACCACGGGCACGCATTGCGGTAAACGCGGCGTGACCCGGGGTGTCGAGGAACGTCACCATGCCACGGTCGGTTTCAACGTGGTAGGCACCGATGTGCTGGGTGATACCGCCGGCTTCGCCAGCAGCTACCTTGGCACGACGGATGTAGTCGAGCAGGGAAGTCTTACCGTGGTCAACGTGGCCCATTACGGTCACGACCGGTGCACGGGAAACCGCCTCACCTTCAAACTTCAGGGACTCAGCCAGGGAATCTTCCAGGGCGGTGTCGCTGACCAGGGTCACTTTGTGGCCCAGCTCTTCGGCAACCAACTGGGCAGTTTCCTGGTCCAGTACCTGGTTGATGGTCGCTGGAGTACCCAGTTTGAACATGAACTTGATGATTTCAGCAGCCTTGACCGACATCTGCTGGGCCAGATCGCCCACAGTGATGGTCTCGCCGATCTTCACTTCGCGCACGACAGGGCCGGTTGGGCTCTGGAAACCGTGGGCGTTGCGCTTCTTCAGCTTGGCCTTGCCGCGACCACCACGACGGAAGCCATCGCTTTCTTCGTCGGTAGTACGTGGGGCAACGCGTGGCGCAGGCGCCTTTTCCTTGACCGAAGCACGATGCGGAGCGTTTTTGCGCTCACCATCGCCGCCACCGCGACGATTGTTGTCGTCGGCACGTGGTTTGTCCGGACGACGCTGTTCGTCGCGCTTGCGGGTATCGGCTGCAGGTGCCGGAGCGGCAGCCACGACCGGCGCGCTTTCGCGCACAGGCTCGGCCACCGCAGCTGGCGCTGCAGCAGGTTGGGCTTGGGCGGTCGGCGCAGCAGCTGGCTGGCGACGCGCTTCTTCTTCGGCGCGGCGCTTGGCTTCTTCTTCAGCCTTCTGACGTGCAGCATTTTCTACTGCGCGACGTTCATCCAGTTCACGCTTGCGTTCGGCTTCGATTTCTTCCGGGCTGCGCTGTACGAAGACTTTCTTCTTGCGTACTTCAACGCTGATGCTTTTGCTGCCAGCAACACGCAGGGTGCTGGTGGTTTTACGCTGCAGCGTAATCTTGCGTGGTTCTTCCACTTTCGCCTTGTGGCTGCTTTTCAAGTGAGTCAGCAACGATTGCTTCTCACTGTCAGTCACACTTTCTTCGGCGGCGGTGTGCGGCAGACCTGCCTCACGCATCTGCTGCAACAGGCGCTCTACCGGTGTTTTGACCTCATCGGCCAGTTGTTTCACCGTGACTTGCGTCATGCATTTCTCTCCTCAGGCCGCGCCTAATTACTCGAACCAGTGGGCTCGGGCGGCCATGATCAACTTGCCGGCACGATCATCGTCAATGCCGTCGATGTCGAGCAGGTCGTCAATAGACTGCTCGGCCAGGTCTTCGCGGGTAATTACGCCGCGCACCGCCAGTTCCATCGCCAAATCCTTGTCCATACCCTCAAGCGAGAGCAGGTCTTCGGCCGGATGGGCGTCTGCCAGCTTTTCCTCAGTAGCGATGGCTTTGGTCAACAAACGATCCTTGGCACGAGCGCGAAGCTCGTTGACGGTGTCTTCGTCAAAGCCGTCGATGTTGAGCATTTCTTCCAGCGGTACGTAGGCAATCTCTTCCAGGCTGGTAAAGCCTTCATCGACCAGCACCTGTGCCAGATCTTCGTCGACTTCCAGCTCGTCGATGAAGTTGCGCAGGATGTCGCCGGTTTCTGCTTGCTGCTTAGCCTGGATGTCCGATTCGGTCATCACGTTCAGGGTCCAGCCAGTCAACTGGCTGGCCAGACGCACGTTCTGACCACCACGACCGATGGCCTGAGCCAGATTGTCTGCGCCGACGGCGATGTCCATTGCATGGGCATCTTCGTCAACGATAATTGCCGCAACCTCAGCCGGGGACATGGCGTTGATCACGAACTGAGCCGGGTTGTCGTCCCACAGGACGATGTCCACACGCTCACCGCCCAACTCGCCCGACACTGCCTGGACGCGCGAACCGCGCATACCGATGCAAGCGCCCTGCGGGTCGATGCGTTTGTCCTTGGAGCGAACGGCGATCTTGGCGCGCGAACCCGGATCACGGGACGCAGCCATTACTTCGATCAGCCCTTCAGCAATTTCCGGCACTTCGATGCGGAACAACTCGATCAGCATTTCCGGCGCGGTACGCGACAGGATCAACTGCGGGCCGCGGTTCTCGGTGCGGATTTCCTTGAGCAGCGCACGCAAGCGCACGCCAACCCGGAAAGTTTCGCGAGAAATGATGTCCTCACGGGCCAGCAACGCTTCGGCGTTGTTGCCCAGATCAACGATCACGTTGTCGCGGGTAACTTTTTTCACGGTGCCGGAGATGATTTCACCCAGGCGTTCGCGGTAAGCGTCGACAACCTGGGCGCGCTCGGCTTCGCGAACCTTCTGCACGATGACTTGCTTGGCAGTCTGTGCAGCGATACGGCCGAATTCGATGGACTCGATCTTCTCTTCGACAACGTCACCGACCTTGGCGCCAGGATGCGTCTCGGCAACCTTGCTTGGCCAGGTTTCGATGGCCGGATCGTCAAGATCGTCTTCTTCGACGACCGTCCAGCGACGGAAAGTCTCGTACGCACCGGTGTGGCGGTTGATTTCCACACGCAGATCGACTTCGTCCTCGAAACGCTTTTTGGTAGCCGTGGCCAGAGCGAGCTCCAGCGCTTCAAAAATTACGTTAGCCGGTACGCCCTTTTCATTGGATACCGACTCAACAACCAGCAGTACTTCTTTGCTCATCGTACGCCTCGCCTTTCGCAAGCCATTGGATCCGCGGGATCCGCAGTATCTGGCACGCCTCAGTCAAAACTGGGAATAATGTTGGCCTTGTCGATCATATCGATCGGCAACAGGAACTCATGGTCTTCTACCTGCACCACGACGTCCTGCTCTTCTACACCGCGCAGAAGGCCCTGAAAGTTGCGTCGTCCTTCAAAAGGCGAGCGCAGCTTGATCTTCACTTGTTCACCGGCAAATTTTGCAAACTGCTCAAGAGTGAACAGCGGGCGTTCCATGCCTGGCGAGGAAACTTCGAGGGTGTATTCAACGGAGATTGGATCTTCAACATCCAGCACACCGCTGATCTGACGGCTGACGATGGCACAATCGTCCACCAGCACACCGCCCTCTTTATCAATATAAACGCGCAACATCGAGTGACGACCCTGAGCCGAAAACTCGATACCCCAGCATTCATAGCCTAGGGCCACGACCACCGGGGCCAGCAAGGCCTGCAACTCTTCTAGCTTGCTCGACACCTGAACCCCCTCGTGCATGTATGTGCATGCTATGCAAAATAAAAAAATGGGCGAAGCGCCCATCCTTGAAACGCCGTCGAACAGCGGCGTTGGAAGTGTCCAGCTAACAAAAAGCCCCTTAAAAGGGGCTCCTTAAACTGGTTGCGGGGGCCGGATTTGAACCGACGACCTTCGGGTTATGAGCCCGACGAGCTACCAGACTGCTCCACCCCGCGACAAAGCTGGGGCGGAAGTATACGACCGATCCCCGACAGGGTCAATGTAACCTTCCACCTGCAAGAAAGCCCGCAACAGCGGGCTCTCCTGACTAATTGGTACCGAGAAGGGGACTCGAACCCCTACACCCTATGGGCACAACCACCTCAAGGTTGCGTGTCTACCAATTCCACCACCTCGGCAATACTACGTTTGAAACCCTTCTTACTTCTGCTCTTGAGCTGGAGGCACGTCAGTCGCTGGAGTAGCCGACTTTTGCTCTTGAAGCACCGGGACATCATCAGAAGCCGGTTGTTGCTTTGGTACTTCCAACACTGCTGGGTTTGGCAAACCTACTTGAGTCAGCTGGTGAGCTTTCTCTTTAGCAAAGTAACCTAACCCTAAGCTGGTTATGAAGAAACCTGCGGCAAGTATAGCAGTAAACTTACTAAGAAAGGTAGAGGAACCTTGGCTTCCGAACACAGTATTTGAAGCACCTGCTCCGAAAGACGCGCCAGCGTCCGCACCTTTACCCTGCTGCAGCAAAACCAGAGCTACTACGCCCAATGCACCCAGCAGATGAAAAACGACTACGACTGTTTCCAGCATTTTTTCAGTTTCCCGCGGCGCGAATAATCGCACCGAACTCATCTGCATTCAGGGAAGCCCCACCAATGAGGCCCCCATCGATATCCGGCATGCCGAACAGTTCGACCGCATTGGCCGCCTTCACGCTGCCGCCGTATAGAAGCCGCACACCTTGTGCGACTTCAGAATTCTCTGCCGCCAACTGCGCGCGAATGGCTGCGTGCACATCCTGCGCCTGTTGCGGCGAAGCAGTCAGCCCGGTGCCAATGGCCCAGACCGGCTCGTAAGCAATTACTGCCTTTGCAAACGCACCGACACCCAACTCATCGATGATGCTGCCCAATTGCTGCGAGACAACCTCAAGGGTCTTCCCGGCTTCACGCTGCTCAAGGGTTTCCCCTATGCACAACACCGGAACCAGGCCACTTGCCTGTGCCGCTGCGAACTTGCGAATCAGCACTCCGTCCTGCTCACCCATTAACTGGCGGCGCTCGGAATGCCCGACAAGAACCAGGGAACAACCTGCATCCACCAACTGACTAGGCGAGACCTCACCGGTCAGTGCACCTTGTCCGGATTCCACCGCAGAATTCTGCGCACCGACCGAAATCGACTTTCCTTTCAAGCCATCAACCACTTGGCTGATATGCAACAAAGGCGGGAATACCGCTACTTCAACACCGCTCGGCAAGGCCAAGTCACGTAGGCCGTTGATCAGCTCAGCGACGCTGGCGCGGGTACCGTGCATCTTCCAGTTACCAGCTACCATAGGGCGACGCATGCTGTACCTCGTCGGTCAAAGTGGGCGCAGATGTTACCCAACACAATCGAGGCTGGCAAGCCGAATTCAGGCAGAAACTTCAGTAACCAGTTTTGCCAGCTCTTCGGCATAGCCGCGAACCAGGGTTTCGTCTTCGCCTTCGACCATCACACGCACCAGCGGCTCGGTCCCGGACTTGCGCAACAACACGCGCCCGCGGCCCGCCATGGCCTGGGTGACACGCTCGCTGGCTTCCTTGACCGACGCATGCTCGAGCGGGTTTGCACCGCCACCGAAACGCACATTGATCAATACCTGAGGACACTTGCGTAACGCCTGACGAGCCTCTGCCAACCCTTGCGAACGAGTCTTCAACGCCATCAACACCTGCAACGCGGCAATGATCGCATCACCGGTCGTGGTGTGATGGAAGCACACGATATGCCCCGAGTTCTCGCCACCGATCAGCCAGTTACGCTCCAGCAGGTCCGCGATCACATAACGGTCACCGACGTTGGCGCGCACAAAGGGAATCGCCAGGTCCGCGAGGGCGAGCTCCAGCCCCAGGTTACTCATCAACGTACCGACTACGCCGCCTTGCAGCTTGTCCTGTTCATGCAGATCGCGAGCGATGATAAACAGCAGCTCGTCGCCATCGACGATGGCACCGGTGTGATCAACCATCAACACCCGATCGCCGTCACCATCAAATGCGATACCCAGGTCGGCATGCTCGGCCAAGACGGCAGCCTGCAATTGGCCCATGTGGGTTGAACCGCAGTTGTCGTTGATGTTCAGGCCATTGGGGTGCGCGGACAGAACCACGACCTCGGCACCCAGCTCGCGAAATACGCTTGGCGCCACCTTGTACGTCGCACCGTGGGCGCAATCGATGACGATTTTCAGACCGGAGAAGCTGGTGCCGGTTGGCACGCTGCTCTTGCAGAATTCTATATAGCGGCCAGAGGCATCGTTGATTCGCGAGACCTTGCCGATCTTGCTCGACTCAACCACGGTCATCGGGGTGTCGAGCAACTCTTCGATCATGTGCTCGATCTCATCGGGAAGCTTGGTGCCCTTCCCGGAGAAAAACTTGATGCCATTGTCGTCATGGGGATTGTGCGAAGCACTGATCACGATGCCGGCTTCGGCATGAAAGGTACGCGTCAGGTAGGCGATGGCCGGTGTCGGCATCGGGCCCAGGAGCATCACGTCGGCACCCGCCGATGTCAGCCCGGCCTCGAGCGCCGATTCGAACATGTAACCGGAAATCCGCGTGTCCTTGCCCACCAGCACCTTGCACGCACCCATCTTGCGGAACGCCATGCCGGCAGCCCAGCCCAGCTTGAGCATGAAGTCAGGAGTGATCGGATAAACACCGACCCGACCGCGAATGCCGTCGGTGCCAAAATATTTCTTTGTCATAACTACTCCATAATTCTTATTCGGCTGATTCCACTGCGGTGATCATTTTCACCACATCAACTGTTTCAGCTACGTCATGGACACGCAATATACGCGCGCCCTTGTGCGTTGCCAGCGCCGCCAGGGCAAGACCGCCATACAGGCGCTCACCGACAGGGCGACTCAACGCTTGACCGATCATGCTCTTTCGCGACACCCCAACCAACAACGGGCGCCCCAAGGCATGCAAGGCTTCCATATGCTTGAACAAGCTTAGATTGTGCTGCAGATTTTTTGCGAACCCAAAACCCGGATCAAGAATGATCCGCTCAGCTGGAATCCCCACCGTCGCACATTGAGCCATGCGCTCGGCTAGAAACTCGCCCACCTCTTGGGTGACGTCCTGGTAGTGCGGGTTGTCCTGCATGTCACCCGGCTCACCGAGCATATGCATCAGGCAAACGGGCAAGCCGGTCGCCGCCGCCGCATCCAGGGCACCCTCGCGGCGCAAGGAACGCACGTCATTGATCAGGCCGGCACCCAGCCGCGCCGATTCGCGCATGACCGCGGGCGTGGAGGTATCGACCGAGATGATCACATCCAGTTCACGGTGAATCATTTCAACGATTGGTGCCACGCGCTCAAGCTCTTCGAGCGGTGAAACCGCCCTCGCGCCTGGCCGAGTAGACTCGCCGCCAACATCGATCAAGGTGGCGCCAGCCGCAACCATGGCTTGCGCATGGCGCAACGCCGTATCGAGCTGGCTGAATTTGCCACCATCGGAGAAAGAATCGGGAGTGACATTGAGAATGCCCATGACATGCGTCTGGGACAAATCAAGAACCCGGTTGCCGCAAGGCAACCGGGTCGAGGACTGAACAAAAGTCATTTCAAACCTTAAACGTCAGCAGCGGGACCGCCGATAGGTGTTTCCGGACGCTCACCCTGCACCGCTGGCGGCGTACCGGAGGTACCCGTGCCACCCGACCAGTCGCGAGGCTCGCGAGGTGTGCGTCCAGCCATGATGTCGTCGATCTGCTCGGCATCGATGGTTTCATACTTCATCAGGGCATCGGCCATGGCGTCGAGCTTGTCACGGTTGTCCGTGAGGATCTGCTTGGCGGTGCCGTAGCACTGGTCGATGATGCTGCGCACTTCGGAGTCGATCAGCTTGGCTGTCTCACCGGAGAAACTTGCACTCTGGCCACCGCCTCCGCGACCGAGGAACACTTCACCTTCCTCTTCAGCGTACATCAGCGGGCCGAGTTTTTCGGAAAGACCCCACTTGGTCACCATGTTCCGTGCAATCTGGCTGGCACGCATGATGTCGTTGGACGCACCGGTGGTGACGCCATCGAAGCCCAGGGTCATTTCTTCAGCGATACGGCCACCGTAAAGCGAGCAGATCTGGCTGATCAGCGCACGCTTGGACAGGCTGTAGCGATCTTCTTCCGGCAGGAACATGGTCACGCCCAGCGCACGACCGCGCGGGATGATCGAGACCTTGTAAACCGGGTCATGCTCAGGCACGACGCGACCCACAATGGCGTGGCCAGCTTCGTGATAAGCCGTGTTCTGCTTTTCTTTCTCGGACATGACCATGGATTTGCGCTCGGCGCCCATCATGATCTTGTCCTTGGCCAGTTCGAACTCTTTCATTTCGACGATGCGCTTGCCGGCACGGGCAGCGAACAACGACGCCTCGTTGACCAGGTTGGCCAGGTCGGCACCGGAGAAACCCGGGGTACCACGAGCGATCACTGCCGGAGCGACGTCGTCGCCCATTGGCACCTTGCGCATGTGGACCTTGAGAATCTGTTCGCGACCACGGATATCCGGCAGACCGACCACGACCTGACGGTCGAAACGGCCCGGACGCAGCAGCGCAGGGTCCAACACGTCAGGACGGTTGGTCGCGGCAATCACGATGATGCCATCGTTCATTTCGAAGCCGTCCATCTCCACCAGCAACTGGTTGAGTGTCTGCTCGCGTTCGTCGTGACCACCGCCCATGCCGGCACCACGGTGGCGACCGACGGCGTCGATTTCATCGATGAAGATGATGCATGGAGCGTGTTTCTTGGCCTGTTCGAACATGTCGCGAACACGGCTTGCACCGACACCGACGAACATCTCGACGAAATCGGAACCGGAAATGGTAAAGAAAGGCACCTTGGCTTCGCCGGCAATCGCCTTGGCCAGCAAGGTCTTACCGGTACCCGGAGGACCGACCATCAATACGCCACGAGGAATGCGGCCACCCAGGCGCTGGAACTTGCCCGGATCACGCAGGAACTCGACCAGCTCACCGACTTCTTCCTTGGCTTCGTCGCAACCGGCAACGTCTGCCAGGGTGGTTTTCACCTGGTCTTCGGAGAGCAGGCGCGCCTTGCTCTTGCCAAAGCTCATCGGCCCGCCCTTGCCACCGGCACCGCCCTGCATCTGGCGCATGAAGAACATGAACACGGCGATGATCACCAGGATCGGGAAGCTCGCGACCAGGAGTTGGGTCCAGATGCTTTGCTGTTCAGGCTGCTTGCCTTCGACCACGACGTGGTTATCCACCAGGTCGCCGATCAGGCCGTTGTCCTGGATTGCCGGACGAATGGTCTTGAAGCTGTCGCCATCGTTGCGCTTGCCGGTAATCACGTAGCCATCAACCGCCACGCGCTCGACCTTGCCATCCTTGACCTGCTGGATGAAGTCGGAATAGTTGAGGGTCTGCGGCTCGTTAGGGCTGGAGAAGTTGTTCATCACTGTCACCAGGACAGCCGCGATGATCAACCACAGGATCAGATTCTTTGCCATATCGTTCAATTAACTACCCTCTGAAGCAAGCGCCGCTGTTGGCGCGCGCTTCGCATGATATTCACCGGCCTAACTTACTACATTACCTACAACTCTGGCAGGCGCCGTCTGTAACCCTTTGTGAAACTCTTCCTACACAATATTCGCTATTTCCCACAGGGCGAAATACGAAATTCCTATTGCCCTGCAAAAAAACCGCGCTTTATTCACTCCGGCCGCGGTAGCCCCAAGCCAGCATGTATTGCTCGCGGGAGCTGCCTCGGGAAGAGTCCGGCTTGATCATCTGGACCTTGTCGAATTTCTGACGAGCGTCCTTCACGTAAGCATCAAACCCTTCACCCTGAAAAACCTTGATCACAAAATTACCACCCGGCTTGAGTATCCGGGCTGCCAGATCAAGCGCCAGCTCGCAAAGAAACATGGCTTTGGGCATATCTACGGCAGGCGTACCACTCATATTGGGGGCCATATCGGAAATCACAAGGTCCACCGGCGAATTACCGACGGCGTCCAGGATCTGAGCGAGCACTTCGTCCTGGGTAAAGTCCCCCTGGATGAAAGTCACGTCCGGAATGCTGTCCATTTCCAGGATATCCGAGGCGATCAGGCGCCCCTGACCACCGATCAGCCGGCTAGTGACCTGCGACCAGCCACCAGGCGCCGCCCCCAGGTCAACAACGGTCATGCCCGGACGGATCAGCTTGTATTTCTCCTGGACCTCCAGAAGCTTGTAACTCGCACGCGAGCGGTAGCCATCCTTCTGCGCCTGCTTCACATAGGGATCATTGACATGTCTTTTCAGCCAACCAAGGCTTGTCTTGGAACGCGCCATTGGGCACCTCGATGATAAGGGTCGTGATTAGTTGGGCGGATCCACGAACCCTCGGGTAAAATGGCCGCCATTTTACAGAATCCAGACGAAAGGGTCAGATTATGCCGCTCACTCAAGAGCAGAAGAAACAGTACAAATCCATTGGCCACCATCTGAAACCGGTTTTGATTGTGGCTGACAACGGTTTGACTGAAGGTGTGTTAGCCGAATTTGAACGCGCATTGGCGGATCACGAACTGATCAAGATCAAGCTCAATATCCTCGATCGCGAATCGCGCCTGGCATCCATTGCCGAGCTGTGCAAGGTTGGCAAAGCGGATCTGGTACAGGTCATCGGCAAGATGGCACTGATTTACCGCAAGAACTTCAGCGTCAACAAGCAGCTGTCGAACGTCCATCGCTTCAAGTGATGACAAGGGTCAAGGGTGTGCTTCGCGCACCCTGACACTCCATCCGGGCACCGGCTGCATAATCAGCACCAGCCCCGAGAACCCCAAAACCAGATAGCTGAACACCTGCCAGCGCTGCGCATCCGGCCAGCCGATAGGCACGGCCACAAACATCGCACAGGCGCACAACGCGACCAGCAGCACCTGCCCACGAAAATCCCGCCATAGACTGGCAAGGCCATTAGCCTGTACCAGCACCAAAGCCTGAAAGATCACGCACACGGCGGCAAACCCCACCACCACGGTCTCGAACATGCCGGCGATCTCATCGATCAGCAACGGTGCCAGGCCAATTCGGCCCAACACCGGCTGCAAACCGAGATGCACCAGCCACAGACCGCCGACCCACAACATCTGGGCCAGCTGCCAGAGCATGGCGCCCGCATTCAGCGGGCGCCTTGCTTCAGATGTGACGGACTTCGACAATCTCGTACTCGATAACGCCACCAGGCGTTTTGACGACGACCACATCACCCTCTTCCTTGCCGATCAAGGCTCGAGCCAAGGGTGAACCGACCGAAATCTTGCCGAGTTTGAAGTCAGCCTCATCCTCACCCACGATGTGGTAAGTGACGCTTTCATCAGTCTCGACGTTGGCGATTTCGACGGTGGTGCCGAAGATAACCTTGCCAGTGTGAGGAATGGTCGTGACGTCGATGATGACCTGATTCTGAATCCGGCCTTCGATGTCACGAATCCGCGCCTCGACCATACCCTGCTGCTCGCGAGCAGCGTGGTATTCGGCGTTTTCCTTCAAGTCGCCCAACTCACGGGCCGTACCGATGTCCTGGCTGAGCTTTGGACGGACGACTTTGGTCAGGTGAGCGTGCTCTTCCTCCAGGGCGCGAGCGCCCTGAACGGTCATCGGGTACTTCGTTATGCTCATGCCTTCAATCCTGCGTGTAGATCCTGCAAGCGGCGTACGGTCTTCTCGGGACCGAACTTCAGCGCTTCACAGATCGCTTCGCCAGCAGCAATGGTGGTGGTGCAGTAAATCTTGTGCTGCAGGGCATTGCGACGAATGGAATAGGAGTCAGCGATCGACTGACGGCCTTCGGTGGTGTTGATGATCAAGGTGACTTCGTCATTCTTGATCATGTCGACTACGTGCGGACGCCCTTCGGTCACCTTGTTCACGCGGCGCACTTTCAGGCCTGCGGCTTCGATCAGCTTGGCAGTACCGGCAGTGGCAACCACTTCAAAGCCCAAGTTGATCAGATCACGGGCCACGCCTGCAACCAGTGGCTTGTCGTCATCACGTACGCTGATGAACGCAGTACCGCCGGTCGGCAGTACTTCGCTGGCACCCATCTGGGCCTTGGCGAATGCTTCACCGAAGGTGTCGCCCACGCCCATCACTTCGCCGGTCGACTTCATCTCTGGGCCGAGGATCGGGTCGACGCCAGGGAATTTGGCGAACGGGAACACCGCCTCTTTCACGCTGTAGAAGTTCGGGATAATTTCCTTGGTGAAACCCAGCTCCTGCAGGGTTTTACCGGCCATCACGCGCGCTGCGATCATCGCCAGGGAAACACCGATGCACTTGGACACGAACGGTACGGTACGCGAAGCGCGCGGGTTGACTTCGATGACGTAGATGTCTTCGCCTTGCAGCGCCAACTGAACGTTCATCAGGCCGACCACGCCCAGTTCCAGGGCCATTTTCTTGACCTGTTCGCGCATTTCGTCCTGGATGTGCGCCGGCAGGGAGTATGGCGGCAGCGAGCACGCGGAGTCACCGGAGTGAACGCCGGCCTGCTCGATGTGCTGCATGATCGCGCCGATCACTACGTCCTTGCCGTCGCAGACCGCATCCACGTCCATTTCAATGGCGCAGTTGAGGAAGTGGTCCAGCAGCACCGGGCTGTCGTTGGACACTTGAACCGCTTCACGCAGGTAGCGCTTGAGTTCTTCTTCTTCGTAGACGATTTCCATCGCACGACCGCCCAGTACATAGGACGGGCGCACCACCAGCGGGTAACCGATCTTGCTGGCTGCACGAATCGCTTCGTCTTCGCTGCGCACGGTGGCGTTTGGCGGCTGACGCAGGTTCAGGCGCTGGACCATTTGCTGGAAGCGCTCGCGGTCTTCGGCACGGTCGATGGCGTCAGGGCTGGTGCCGATGATCGGCACGCCAGCGGCTTCCAGGGCACGGGCCAGTTTCAGCGGGGTCTGGCCGCCGTACTGAACGATCACGCCTTTTGGCTTCTCGACGCGGACGATTTCCAGCACGTCTTCCAGGGTCACTGGTTCGAAGTACAGGCGATCGGAGGTGTCGTAGTCGGTGGAAACGGTTTCCGGGTTGCAGTTGACCATGATGGTCTCGTAACCGTCATCGCGCAGGGCCAGTGCCGCGTGTACGCAGCAGTAGTCGAACTCGATGCCCTGGCCGATACGGTTAGGACCGCCACCCAGGATCATGATCTTGTCGCGGCCCGACGGCGCGGCTTCGCACTCTTCTTCGTACGTGGAGTACAGGTACGCGGTATCGGTGGCGAACTCGGCGGCGCAGGTGTCGACGCGCTTGTAGACCGGGAAGATTTCCAGCTTGTGGCGGTGGGCACGCAGGCTCTTCTCGGTCACACCCAGCAGCTTGGCCAGGCGCATGTCGGAGAAGCCCTTGCGCTTGAGACGGAACATCAGGTCACGGTCGATGCTGGTCAGACCCAGGGTCTTGACCTTCTCTTCGTCCTTGATCAGATCTTCCATCTGCACCAGGAACCAAGGATCGATCATGGTCATGCCGAAGATGTCTTCAACGCTCATGCCAGCGCGCATGGCGTCCGCCACGTACCAGATACGCTCGGCGCCCGGCACGGTCAGTTCGCGCTTGAGGATGCTCATGCTTTCCGGGTTGCGCAGGTCAACCTTCTCGTCCAGACCGCAAACACCGACTTCCAGGCCGCGCAGGGCTTTCTGCAGGGATTCCTGGAAGGTGCGGCCGATGGCCATGACTTCACCTACCGACTTCATCTGAGTGGTCAGGCGCGCATCAGCCTTGGAGAACTTCTCGAAGGCGAAACGTGGCAGCTTGGTCACGACGTAGTCGATGGACGGTTCGAAGGACGCCGGGGTCTTGCCGCCGGTGATGTCGTTCGACAGCTCGTCCAGAGTGTAGCCCACAGCCAGCTTGGCCGCGACCTTGGCGATCGGGAAACCGGTGGCCTTCGAGGCCAGTGCCGAGGAACGGGATACACGCGGGTTCATTTCGATCACAACCATGCGGCCGGTGTTCGGGCAGATACCGAACTGAACGTTCGAACCGCCGGTTTCCACGCCGATCTCACGCAGTACCGCCAGGGAGGCGTTACGCAGGATCTGGTATTCCTTGTCGGTCAGGGTCTGTGCCGGCGCCACGGTGATCGAGTCACCCGTGTGCACGCCCATCGGGTCAAAGTTTTCGATGGAGCAGACGATGATGCAGTTGTCCTTTTTGTCGCGGACAACTTCCATTTCATATTCTTTCCAACCGATCAGCGATTCGTCGATCAGCAGCTCTTTGGTCGGAGACAGGTCCAGGCCGCGGGCGCAGATTTCTTCGAACTCTTCACGGTTGTACGCGATACCGCCACCGGTGCCGCCCATGGTGAAGGACGGACGGATGATGCACGGGAAGCCCAGCTTCTCGAGGACCGCATTGGCCTCTTCCATGCTGTGCGCGATGCCGGAACGCGGGCACGCCAGGCCGATGGATTTCATCGCCTTGTCGAAACGCGAACGGTCTTCAGCCTTGTCGATGGTGTCGGCGTTGGCACCGATCATTTCTACGCCGAACTTCTCCAGGACGCCTTCGCGCTCCAGGTCCAGGGCGCAGTTCAGGGCGGTCTGGCCGCCCATGGTCGGCAGCAGCGCGTCCGGACGCTCTTTCTCGATGATCTTGGCAACGGTCTGCCACTTGATCGGCTCGATGTAGGTGGCGTCGGCCATGGCCGGGTCGGTCATGATGGTGGCCGGGTTGGAGTTCACCAGGATGACGCGGTAGCCCTCTTCGCGCAGGGCTTTGCAGGCCTGGGCGCCGGAGTAGTCGAATTCGCAGGCCTGGCCGATCACGATCGGGCCAGCGCCGAGAATCAGGATGCTTTTAATGTCTGTACGTTTTGGCATGGGTTTGTCACTCAAATCCGCAGGTCAGTCGGCAAGCCGTCTTGTTCAATCTGTGAAGACTTGAAGGGGTCGCCGATATCGGGACCACCCTCAAGCTTTGCAACATCAGGGCGAGCGATCAGCGTCGCTTGGCCATCTCGTTGATGAAGCGATCGAACAGAGGTGCTACGTCGTTCGGGCCAGGGCTGGCTTCAGGGTGACCCTGGAAGCTGAAGGCGCTCTTGTCGGTACGCTCGATACCTTGCAGGGTGCCGTCGAACAGCGATTTGTGAATCGCGCGAACGTTGGCAGGCAGGGTGGCTTCGTCTACCGCAAAACCGTGGTTCTGGCTGGTGATCATCACCACGCCGCTGTCCAGATCCTGGACCGGGTGGTTGGCACCGTGGTGGCCGTGACCCATTTTCAGGGTCTTGGCGCCGGAGGCCAGGGCCAGCAACTGGTGACCGAGGCAGATACCGAACACCGGGATGTCGGTTTCCAGCACGTCCTTGATCGCCTGGATCGCGTAGTCGCAAGGCTCGGGATCGCCAGGGCCGTTGGACAGGAACACGCCGTCCGGCTTCAGGGCCAGCGCTTCGGCGGCTGGAGTTTGTGCAGGCACCACGGTCACGCGGCAACCGCGCTCGACCAGCATGCGCAGGATGTTCACCTTGACGCCGTAGTCGTAGGCCACCACGTGGTACGGCAGTTCGGAGGCTTCGATGGTCGCGTGGCTGTCGGTCTTCAGATCCCAGACAGTCGAACGCCACTCGTACTTCTCTTTGGTACTGACGACTTTCGCCAGGTCCATGCCCTTCAGGCCAGGGAAGGCCTGGGCAGCGGCGATGGCGGCCTCTTCGGAAATGTTGTCGCCGGCCATGATGCAGCCGTTCTGCGCGCCTTTTTCACGCAGGATGCGCGTCAGGCGGCGGGTGTCGATACCGGCGATGGCCACGACGTTGTTGGCCTTCAGGTAGTCCGACAGGGACATCGTGTTACGCCAGTTGCTCGCCACCAGCGGCAGGTCACGGATGACCAGGCCAGCAGACCAGACGCGGTTGGACTCGGCGTCTTCCGGCGTGGTGCCGGTATTGCCGATGTGCGGGTAAGTCAGGGTAACGATTTGTTGGGCGTAGGAAGGATCGGTAAGGATTTCCTGATAGCCGGTCATTGCGGTGTTGAACACCACCTCACCAACGGTTTGACCGTCGGCTCCAATGGCTTCGCCGCGAAAAATGCTGCCATCAGCAAGGGCGAGTATGGCTGGCTTAGTCAAGAAGACCTCCCGTAAATAAAGCCTGAAAGGGCGATCGCAGGTTGTAAAAAAGCGGAGTGACGTATGGACACGTCACCCCGCTTCTTCACTGAATTATTCTGCGCGCTTTTAGTGGACACACTAAAGCTGTAGCTTACAGAAAAAGGCATTTTTGGTCTACCGCCAATGAGCCTTAAAGGCTGGAGAATGCGACAGGTCGTCGCTTGGCGGGGTAAAACCGGGCTCAAACGCTGTGCGCGAGCCCGATTTAGGGTGCATCTTAACGCAGGTCGAGCACGTCTTGCATGTCATAAAGACCCGCTTCACGCCCGTCGAGCCACAAAGCAGCACGCACCGCACCCTTGGCGAAGGTCATGCGGCTGGAGGCCTTGTGAGTGATCTCGACACGCTCACCGTCGGCTGCGAACAACACAGTGTGATCACCCACGATATCGCCAGCGCGCACCGTGGCAAAACCGATGGTCTCGCGCTCGCGAGCACCGGTCTGGCCCTCACGACCGTAAACCGCGACTTTCTTCAGGTCGCGACCCAGGGCATCGGCAATCACCTCACCCATGCGCACGGCCGTACCGGACGGCGCATCGACTTTATGCCGATGGTGAGCTTCGGTGATCTCGATATCGACATCGTCACCCAACACCCGGGCGGCGGTATCGAGCAGCTTCAGGCACAGGTTTACACCGACGCTGAAATTGGCCGCGAAGACGATCGGGATATCCTTGCCCGCCTCTGCCAGCAACTGCTTCTCTTCAACACTGAAGCCGGTGGTGCCAATGATCATCGCCTTGTTGTGCTTGCGGCAGAAGGCGAGGTTTTTCAGGGTCACCGTCGGATGAGTGAAGTCGATCAGCACGTCGAACTCATCGACCACGCGATCCAGGTCACCCGACAGCGGCACGCCGATGCGACCGATAGCCGCCAGCTCACCGGCGTCCGCGCCGACCAGCGTACTGTCAGGACGATCCACTGCCGCCGTCAGGCCGGCACCTGGCGCCTGCTGCACAGCCTCGATCAGGGTTTTGCCCATGCGCCCGGCGGCGCCCATCACAGCTATACGTCGCATGCCTGTCTCCTTACAAATCGCCGAAGAAGCGCTTCACGCCTTCGAACCAGCCCGTGGTTTTCGGGGAATGACTGTTGTCGTCCGCCAGGGAGCTGCGGAACTCTTCGAGCATTTCACGCTGGCGACGGCTCAGGTTGACCGGCGTCTCGACTGCCACACGGCACATCAAGTCACCCGCACCGCCGCCACGCACAGGCGCAACGCCCTTGCCACGCACGCGGAACTGCTTGCCGGTCTGAGTCCCCTCAGGGATTTTCAGCTTGACTCGACCATCGAGGGTCGGAATCTCCAGCTCGCCACCCAACGCCGCATCGACGAAGCTGATAGGCACTTCACAGAACAGATGCTTGCCGTCACGCTGGAAAATCGAGTGCTCGCGCACGTTGATCACCACGTACAGATCGCCGGTTGGCCCGCCCTGGGCACCCGCCTCGCCCTCGCCCGACAGGCGAATGCGGTCACCGGTATCGACACCGGCCGGCACTTTGACCGACAGGGTCTTGTACTCTTCGACACGACCTTCGCCATGGCAGGAATCGCAAGGATCGGAAATGATCTTGCCCTGGCCGTGGCAACGCGGACAGGTTTGCTGCACCGAGAAGAACCCTTGCTGCATGCGCACCTGGCCGATACCGCCACAGGTCGGGCAGGTCACCGGCGAAGAGCCTTTCTTGGCACCCGAGCCGTCACATGGCTTGCAGTTGACCAGTGTCGGAACGCGAATATTCACGCTGGTGCCACGCACCGCTTCTTCCAGGTTCAGCTCCAACGTGTAACGCAGGTCGCTGCCTCGCTGGGCACCACCGCGGGAACCACCGCGACCGCCACCGAAGAAGTCGCTGAAGACATCACCAAAGATGTCCGAGAAGTTCTGGCCACCGAAACCGGCGCCGCCACCACCCATGCTCGGGTCGACACCGGCATGACCGTACTGGTCGTAGGCCGCACGCTTGCTGGAATCGGAGAGCACTTCGTAGGCCTCGTTGGCCTCCTTGAACATCTCTTCCGACGCCTTGTCATCAGGATTACGGTCCGGGTGGTGCTTCATCGCCAGGCGACGGTAGGCCTTTTTCAGGTCCGCCTCGCTTGAACCTCGCTCAACACCCAATACTTCGTAATAGTCACGCTTTGCCATAAGTCTCTGCACTCTTGAGGACGTTCGACAAACCTCTCCTGAGCCTCGTCAAACTCGTTGAGCCCCAATACAGGCCCGGACCCAACTCACGTCAATTCAACGATCCTGGTCTTTGTTTCAATGTGGCACTTTCGGCTCGGAAAGCAGGAGCATTCCCGACCATGCCGCCAACAAGCGAACCGTGTCGCATGCTGTAAAAATTCGCTGACTCCAGACACGCCAACGCGGGAGCAAGCTCCCGCGCGGCGACATCCTACCAGTCACCGCCTGAAGGCAGTCAACCGGCCGACCAACAACTTACTTGTGGTCTTTTACTTCTTCGAACTCAGCATCGACAACGTCGTCTGCCTTTTGCGCCTTGTCGTCGTGCGGTGCCGCGCCTTCAGCAGGCTGAGCCTGTTCGGCGTACATCTTCTGCGCCACTGGAGCGGAGACTTTCGACAGTTCTTCAACCTTGGCTTCGATAGCAGCCTTGTCGTCGCCTTTTACAGCGGCTTCCAGGGCAACCACGGCAGCTTCGATCGCAGTCTTCTCTTCAGCGCTTACCTTGTCGCCAGCGTCAGCGACCATTTTGCGCGTCGAGTGAACCAGTGCATCACCCTGGTTACGGGCAGCGGCCAGCTCTTCGAACTTGCGGTCTTCCTCGGCATTGGCCTCGGCGTCACGCACCATGCGCTCGATCTCTTCATCGGACAGGCCGGAGTTGGCCTTGATCACGATCGACTGAGTCTTGCCGGTGGCCTTGTCCTTGGCGCCTACATGCAGGATGCCGTTAGCGTCGATGTCGAAGGTCACTTCGATTTGTGGCACGCCACGTGGTGCTGGTGGAATCTCGGCCAGGTCGAACTTGCCCAGGGACTTGTTCTGTGCAGCCTGCTTACGCTCACCTTGCAGCACGTGAATGGTCACGGCGCCCTGGTTGTCGTCGGCAGTCGAGAACACTTGCGATTTCTTGGTAGGAATCGTGGTGTTTTTCTCGATCAGCGCAGTCATCACGCCACCCATGGTTTCGATACCCAGGGTCAGCGGGCTGACGTCCAGCAGCAGAACGTCTTTCACGTCACCGGCCAGTACCGCACCCTGGATGGCAGCACCCATGGCAACAGCTTCGTCCGGGTTCACGTCTTTACGTGCTTCTTTACCGAAGAACTCGGTCACCAGCTTCTGAACCAGTGGCATACGGGTCTGACCGCCGACCAGGATCACGTCGTTGATCGCGCCAACGTCGATACCGGAGTCTTTCAGCGCAATGCGGCAAGGTTCGATAGTGCGTTGAACCAGGTCTTCAACCAGCGCTTCCAGCTTGGCGCGGGAGATCTTCACGTTCAAGTGCTTAGGACCGGTAGCGTCTGCAGTGATGTACGGCAGGTTGACGTCGGTCGACTGAGCGGAAGACAGCTCGATCTTGGCTTTTTCAGCGGCTTCTTTCAGGCGCTGCATCGCCAGCGGATCACCCTTGAGGTTCATGCCGCTTTCTTTCTTGAATTCGTCGACGAGGTAGTCGATCAGACGAATGTCGAAGTCCTCACCACCCAGGAAGGTGTCGCCGTTGGTGGCCAACACTTCGAACTGGTGCTCGCCATCGACTTCAGCGATCTCGATCACGGAAACGTCGAAAGTACCGCCACCCAGGTCATAAACGATCACGGTGTGATCGCCCTTGGCCTTGTCCATACCGTAAGCCAGAGCAGCCGCGGTTGGTTCGTTGATGATACGTTTCACGTCCAGGCCCGCGATGCGGCCGGCGTCCTTGGTCGCCTGACGCTGGCTGTCGTTGAAGTAGGCCGGAACGGTGATCACCGCTTCAGTCACTGGCTCGCCGAGGTAGTCTTCGGCGGTCTTCTTCATCTTCTTCAGGATTTCAGCCGAGATTTGTGGCGGCGCCATCTTCTGGCCGTTCACTTCAACCCAGGCGTCACCGTTGTCAGCCTTGGCGATCTTGTACGGAACCATCTTGATGTCTTTCTGCACGACTTCTTCGTCGAACTTGCGACCGATCAGACGCTTCACGGCGTACAGGGTGTTATGCGGGTTGGTCACAGCCTGACGCTTGGCGGACTGGCCGACCAGGATTTCGCCATCGTTGGCGTAAGCGATGATCGACGGCGTGGTACGCGCGCCTTCGGCGTTTTCAATAACTTTGGCTACGCCGTTTTCAAGCACGGAGACGCAGGAGTTGGTGGTCCCCAGGTCGATACCGATAATTTTGCCCATGTTCACTCTCCCGAAACTTTGGATTTGGTTGCCGCAGCAGTGGTGGCTAACTGCGGTAGCACTTAAACGCTTGACTTCTAAATGGGGGCCTTGCGGCTAATTTCAAGCCTGCTCGTCAATAGAAGGCGAAACTGGCGCCGGAGCCTTGCTGACCACGACCATCGCCGGGCGCAGCAGGCGACCGTTAAGCTGGTAGCCCTTCTGGAACACCTTGAGCACGCTGTTTGGCTCGAGGTCAGCGCTTTCCTGCATGGCCATTGCCTGATGAAGAACGGCGTTGAACGGCTCGCCATGCGGATCGATCGCTTCCAGCTGATAACGCTTCAGGGTGTCCTGGAACATTTTCAGGGTCAGCTCGATGCCTTCACGCATCGGACGAATGCTTTCGTCATCCGGGCTGGACAATTCCAGGCCACGCTCCAGGCTGTCGATGATCGGCAGCAGGTCGCCGGCGAATTTTTCCAGCGCGAACTTGTGAGCTTTTTCTACATCCTGCTCGGCGCGACGGCGGACGTTCTGCAGATCGGCGGCTACACGCAAAGCCTGATCCTGCGCACCTGCCAGTTGCTCTTCGAGCACTTGTACACGAGCCGCCAGGTCATCACCCGAAGCCTGGGAAGCCTGATCGGCGTCTAGATTTTGCGTATCCACTGTCTGTTCGTCAGCCATAGAATTCTCCTTTCAATATCGTCCGCGAGCCTGACTCGCGCTTCTGTCCAGCTATATGGGGCCGCAAAATCCGGCTTCAAGGGCTGATCAAACATTAACCCTACAAAAAACAGCTGCATTGTCATTCCCCTCCGCGCTAAGGATTTCGTCGGATCAAGCAAATCGAGCTAACGAGGGGCATTGTCAGCCGCAAATAAAACACTGTATAAATAACCAGACCTAAAGCCTGGGAGCGGCCTTCATGCTGGTGCACCTGTCCGTACATAACTACGCCATCGTTGAACATCTCGATCTTGAACTCGATCGAGGCATGAGCGTGATCACAGGGGAAACCGGCGCTGGCAAGTCGATCATGCTCGACGCCCTGGGCCTGACCCTCGGCGATCGAGCCGACAGCGGCGTGGTCCGGCCCGGCGCAGACAAGGCCGACATCCTGGCAACCTTTGACCTGGCCGACATCCCGGAAGCCAGCGCCTGGCTCGCCGAACGCGACCTCGAGAACGATGGCCCGTGCATCCTGCGCCGAGTCATTACCGCCGAAGGGCGCTCGCGCGGCTACATCAACGGCACCCCCTGCCCGCTGGGCGACCTCAAGGCCCTGGGCGAACTGCTGATCGACATCCATAGCCAGCATGAACACCAGTCCCTGCTCAAGACCGATACCCATCGCCGCCTGCTCGACGAATACGCCGGCGCCACGGACCTTGCCCGCCAGGTGCACCTGGCCGCCCAGCGTTGGCGCCAGAATCACCAGGAGCTTGAGCGACTGTCCAACTCCGGCGACGAGCAGCGCGCTCGCCATCAGTTGCTCAGCTACCAACTTGAAGAGCTTGAAAACCTTGGCCTCGGCGACAACGAGCTGGAGCAGCTGGAACAGGAACACAAGAACCTGACCAACGCGGAAACCTTGCTGGGTATCTGCCGGCAAGTGGTCGAACAATGTAGTGAGAGTGATTCCGGCAACGTCCTGAACGCCCTGACTGCAAGCCTTAATCGCCTGTCGAGCGTTAACAACTCGATTGGCGCGCTGGGCGAAGCCAGCAGCTTGCTGACCAGCGCGCAGATCCAGGTTGAAGAAGCCGTGGGTGAGCTGAACCGCTTCCTGGATAACTTCGACGCAGACCCGGCGCGCCTTCAATACCTGGAAGAACGCCTCGATGCGATCTACACCATGGCACGCAAGCACCGCATCCAGCCAACCGAGGTCGCAGAGATGCAACAGCGGTTACTGGATGAAATCGAAACCCTGAACGCCAACGATGAATCCATCGAGCGACTGAGTGATGAGCTGGCGTCTTATGCCCGTCATTATCAGGAGAAGGCTCGAGAGTTGAGCGACCTGCGCCACCAAGCCTCCAGCAGCCTGGCCAGCGCGGTGGAACAGGAGATCCAGCGCCTGGGCATGCCCGGAGGGCGCTTTGCCATTGAGCTGCGACCGAACAGCAGCAATGAATTGCTTCCGAACGGACTCGAACAGGTGGAACTGTTGGTTAGCGCTAACCCGGGGCAGCCATTAAAAGCCCTGGCGAAGGTGGCATCGGGTGGCGAACTGTCGCGTATCAGCCTGGCGATCCAGGTGATCACCGCGCAAACGTCCCGGGTCCCGACCTTGGTGTTCGACGAAGTGGACGTCGGCATTGGCGGACCGACTGCAGAAATCGTCGGCCAATTGCTGCGCAGGCTTGGTGAACGCGGGCAGGTCCTGACGGTCACGCACCTGCCCCAAGTTGCCGCACAAGGGCATCAGCACCTGTTCGTGCACAAAGTCCGGGGCGAAGATGCCACTCGCACGGCCGTCTCCAAATTAAGCAAGAACGATCGCGTAGAAGAAGTGGCGCGAATGCTGGGCGGGATCGATCTCACCAAGGAATCCCTGGCTCACGCCAAGAAAATGGTCGTCACTGCAAAAATCTAAAACGAACCCTGTAGGAGCTGCCGAAGGCTGCGATCTTTTGACTTTGCCCATACAAGATCGCAGCCTTCGGCAGCTCCTACAGAACCGTTTGCAAACCGCACAAGCGGCAGAAAGCACGAAGGCGACCCTGGGGTCGCCTTCGTTCGTTTCGCGAACCCTGGGTTCGCGCGACATGCTTACTTTTTCTTGCGCACGTACAACACAAGATTGTGATCAACCATCTCGAAACCGTACTTGTCGACGATGGCTTTCTGCAGGCGCTCGATTTCTTCGTCGAAGAATTCGATCACTTCGCTGGTTTCGACGTTGACCATATGATCGTGATGCTTGCCGTCGTCCAGTTCGAAGACCGCATGGCCTCCGTCGAAGTTGTGTCGCACCACAAGTCCAGCTGCCTCGAACTGGGTCAGTACACGGTAAACCGTGGCCAGACCGACGTCCTCGCCAGCCTCCATCAATGCCTTATAGACATCCTCGGCACTCATGTGGCGCTGCTCGGCAGAGTCGAGCATTTGCAGAATCTTGACCCGTGGCAGGGTCACTTTGAGGCCGGCTTTGCGTAGTTCGCTATTTTCAACCATGGTCAGCTTTCTCGCGATGCTGCTTCGCAGCTTCTCTTAATGCGGGTATGATCGGCGTTTACGTTGTCCCAGCCAAGATAGTGGAAGTCGCCCACCGATGCAAAACACCAAGCTCTTGCTAACCAGTTTCACCTTTGTGGGACTGCTCGCACTCGCCGGTTGTTCATTCCCCGGGGTTTACAAAATCGACATCCAGCAGGGCAATGTCGTCACGCAGGACATGATAGACCAGTTACGCCCGGGAATGACCCGTAAGCAAGTAAGGTTTATCATGGGCAACCCCCTGCTGACCGATACGTTCCATGCCGATCGCTGGGATTACCTGTATAGCCTGCAACCGGGTGGCGGCGAACGCCAACAGGAACGCATTAGCGTTATCTTCAACTCAAATGACCAGCTTGTCAGTCTCTCTGGCGATTTCATGCCTGGCATGAGCCGCGACGAAGCCATTCTGGGCAAGGACACTGGCACCACCGTGACTGCGCCAGCAGAGCAGGTCGAGCAGCCGAAACCGGAAAAACCGGTCAAGCCTGGCTCGTTGCTCGATCAGATCCAGAAGGAAGTGGACGGTGTCGAAACCGTGCCAGTCCCGACTCCAGAACCCCTGGAAACCTCGCCGCAATAATTTGCGACGTAAAAAAACCCGGCATGTCCGGGTTTTTTACGCCTGGCATTTACCCGGCTTACTGGTTCCGGGCCTTGGCCTCGGCAGCCTTCGCTGCACGCAAGCGACGCACTTCCTTTGGGTCCGCCAGCAACGGCCGGTAGATCTCGATGCGATCACCTGATTGAACCGGACGACTGTCGGGATCGGCAATCACCTTGCCGAAGATCCCCACCGGACACTGCGACAGGTCCAGCTCAGGAAAAGCCTGACGCATGCCGGACTTCAACAACGCGGCGCGAACGGTGGTTCCTGCCGGCACGCTCACCGACAAGAGCAGCTGACGATCAACGGCGGTATAGACCACCTCGATTTCTATCATCGCCTCAACCATGCATTTGCTTGGCGCGCTGGCAGAACGCGTCCACCAGCGTATTCGCTGCCTGATTGAACAACGGCCCCAGGGTGGCGCGAATGATCGGCCCTGCATAATCGAACGACAGGTCCAGGCTGATCTTGCAGGCCTTCTCACCCAACGGCTTGAACACCCAAACGCCATGCAACTGGGTGAACGGTCCCTCCTCGAGGTTCATCTCGATCGACTGGCCGGGCACCAGGGTGTTGCGCGTCACGAAATGCTGGCTGAGCCCGCCCTTGGCCACGCCAACGCTCGCGCGCATATGATCGGCAGAGCTTTCCAGCACTTCAGCTGAAGAGCACCAGGGCAGGAATTCCGGATAACGCGCCACGTCGTTGACCAGGTCATACAGCGCTTGCGCGGGGTACGGCAGCAACGCCGAACGTGAAATGTGTGTCGTCATGTCAGCGTCACTTCCAGAGCTGGGCGGCAAACACTATGAGAATGCCGATTGGCGCCACATAGCGCATCAAGAACAAGGACAAGGCAAACAACATCGGGTTTCGCATCGACAGCTCGTCACGCACTGCTTCACGCCCCATTACCCAGCCTGCAAATACCACGAAACACAATCCACCGAGCGGCAGCATGATCCGTGAGGTGAAGAAATCGATCACGCCAAAGAAGTCCAGACCACCCGCCGCACCCCATTGATAGAGGTGAAACAGCCCGTCTTCGTTCACGAAAAACTTGGCTTGTTTCCAGACATTGAAGGAAAACACGGTACCCAGACCGACAAACCAGCAACTGAAGGCCAACCAGAAGGTGACCCAGGTTCGACTGATTTTCGAGCGCTCCACCAGGTAAGCCACCATGGGTTCGAGCAAGGATATGGCCGAACTCCAGGCTGCAATCGCGACCAGCACGAAGAACACTACGCCCATCAACTGGCCAAACGCTACGTTGCCAAAGGCATATGGCAGGCTGACAAACATCAGGCCAGGGCCTTCGCTTGGGTTCAACCCTCCGGCAAATACAATCGGAAACAGCGCCAGGCCAGCCACCAGGGACACAAAGGTATCCAGCAGCGCCACGCCAACGATGGTCCCGGAGATCGACGAATGCTTGGGCATGTAGGCGCCGTAGATCATGATCGAACCGACACCGACGCTCAGGGAAAAGAAGGCGTGCCCCATGGCCGGCAGCAAGCCGTCGAGGACTTTTTCCGGGTGGAAGTCGAACATGAAATGCACGCCTTCCATGAAATGCCCGGTGGTCATGCTGTAGCCCAGCAACACAAGGATCATCACGAACAGCAACGGCATCATGATCCGCAGACTGCGTTCAAGCCCCGCGACCACGCCTTTTGCGATCACCACCGCAGACAGCAGCATAAAAATCGTGTGCCAAAGTGTCAGGCGCCAGGGATCGGCAATCACATTGCCAAAGTACGCCCCCACCTGATCGGGAGTCGCTCCCTGGAAGTCGCCACGACCCATATCGATGATGTAGTCCAGCGACCAGCCGCCGACGACACTATAGAAAGACAGGATCAACAATGCCGTGATCATTCCGGCAAAAGCACCCCAGGACCATTTTGTCGAATGGCCCGCTTCCAGCGCCAGCACCTTCAAGGCATTGGCCGGGCTCTGCCGGGCACGCCGGCCAATCAGGGTTTCGGCGAGCATGACCGGCACGCCGATCAAGGCGATACAGGCCAGGAACATCAGCACGAAAGCGCCGCCGCCGTAGACGCCAACCATGTAGGGGAATTTCCAGATACTACCCAGGCCCACGGCCGAACCGGTCGCGGCGAGTATGAAAACCCAACGGCTAGCCCAACTGCCGTGGACAGAAACCTTGTCTGTCGACATCTATATTACGACCAAGCGTTCAAAAAAGAGGCCGCATTGTCCGGGATTCAATCAACCTGCTCAAGCATGTAGCAATCCCGTAGCCGACTCGCGTGCAACTCCCTATAATGCCGCCCCTATGGCTAAACAGAAGAAACACCCAACAGGGACCATCGCGCAAAATAAAAAGGCGCGACACGATTACTTCATCGAACATCGGTTCGAGGCTGGTCTGGTCCTGGCCGGCTGGGAAGTAAAAAGTCTGCGGGCAAGCAAGTTGCAACTGGTTGACAGTTACGTACTGCTCAAGGATGGCGAAGCCTGGCTGCTCGGCAGTCATATCACGCCCCTGACGACCGCCAGCACCCACGTCATCGCCGATCCGGTGCGCACGCGAAAATTGCTGCTCAACCGGCGGGAGCTGGAAAAGCTCGCCGCTGCCGTGCAGCAAAAAGGCTACGCCTGCGTGTGCCTGTCCTGGTACTGGAGCAAGCACATGGTCAAGTGCGAAATTGCTCTGGGCAAGGGCAAGAAGGAATACGACAAGCGCGACACCGAGCGCGAACGCGACGCCGGGCGCGAATTGCAGCGCGCGGTGCGCAACAAGGGCAAGGAAGATTAATTCCTTGCACTGATCGTTCCCACGCTCTGCGTGGGAATGCATCCCGTGACGCTCCGCGTCACAAAGCGAATGCAGAGCGTCCATTGCCGCATTCCCACGCAGAGCGTGGGAACGATCACCAGCTGACTACATCCCCTTGCGCCGCTCCGCCCGAGCCACGCGCTGCACTTCCTGACGCACCTCCTCCAGCACCTCCTGCACATACAGAATGTGTCGACTGGAGACTTCCCGGGCCTGTTCCGCCCTGCCTTCGATAATTGCCTGATACAGCTCCCGGTGCTGCGTAATCAGCATGTCGCGGGTCTCTGTACGCTGCTTGTACATGCCGCCAATGTTCGTGACCACGTTGCGCTTGAGCAGGTCGAACAACCCGCGAATGGTGTGCAGAAGCACCGCGTTATGACTGGCTTCGGCAATCGCCAGATGAAAATTTGCATCCGCCGCGCCCTCCTCCGCCCGACTGACTTCATCGTGACGCGAATAGCAGTCCTGCAATTGATTGAACGCGGCAGCCAGTCGCTCGCGGTCAACGTCGGTGGCACGTAGCGCTGCGTAATAGGCGCAGGACGCTTCCAGCGTGTGGCGAAACTCCAGCAGATCGCGCTGCGCTTCGGGGTTGCTTTCCAGCAGATGCAACAGCGGATCACTGAACGTCGTGCCCAGGGATTCCACCACATAATTGCCGCCACCTTGACGGCTGACCAGCAGCCCCTTGGCGGTCAATTTCTGAATAGCTTCGCGCAACGAAGGTCGAGAGACACCAAATTGCTCGGCCAGCGCGCGTTCCGCCGGCAGGCGTTCACCGGCTTTCAGCGTGCCCTCAAGGATCATGCCCTCGAGCTGCTCGACAATATCGTCAGACAAACGGCGCTGCCGAACCTGATCAAACCCCATAACTCGATTTCTCCACCATCCCGACGGCGCGCCGGGGCTCTATTCTGGCCTATCCAGGCTACGCAGGCACCTGCCAAGCGACCATTACCCAAACGGGCCAGACCTTCTGCAAATCCCTGCCTACGACAAAAGTTTTAGGGCGGCAAATTGACACACCGCCTACAACGCTTTTACCCTAGCCAACAGCGATTGTAAATTGGTATTACCAATTAACCAAGAACGCTGATCAGTGCCTGACCAACAACAATTAGGGGCCACCCCATATGCAAACCTGGCAACAGCTCTACAGCCCACTCGGCAGCCTCGGCCTGTCCGCACTCGCAGCCGTTATTCCCATCGTGTTTTTCTTCCTGGCCCTGGCCGTGTTCCGCCTCAAAGGACACGTGGCTGGCAGTATCACCCTGGCCTTGTCGATCCTGGTGGCAATCATTGCCTTCAAGATGCCAGTCGACATGGCGTTCGCCGCCGCCGGGTATGGTTTCGCCTACGGCCTGTGGCCAATCGCCTGGATCATCGTGGCGGCCGTGTTCCTCTACAAACTGACGGTCAAGAGTGGCCAGTTCGAAGTGATCCGCAGCTCGGTGCTGTCGATTACCGACGACCAGCGCCTGCAAGTCCTGTTGATCGGCTTCTGCTTCGGCGCCTTCCTCGAAGGTGCGGCCGGTTTCGGCGCACCGGTGGCGATTACCGCCGCACTGCTCGTAGGGCTGGGCTTCAACCCGCTGTACGCCGCGGGCCTTTGCCTGATCGCGAACACCGCGCCGGTCGCCTTCGGCGCCCTGGGTATTCCGATCATCGTGGCCGGGCAAGTGACCGGCATCGACGCCTTCAAGATTGGCGCCATGACCGGTCGCCAGTTGCCGCTGCTGTCGTTGTTCGTGCCATTCTGGCTGGTTTTCATGATGGATGGCCTGCGCGGCGTGCGTGAAACCTGGCCGGCAGCGCTGGTCGCGGGTTTGAGCTTTGCCGTGACCCAATACTTCACCTCCAACTTCATCGGCCCGGAACTGCCGGACATCACGTCAGCCCTGGCCAGCCTGGTTTCCCTGACTCTGTTCCTGAAGGTCTGGCAGCCAAAACGCGCCGCCGGCCAACACATCGTCGGCGCCGTCTCGGCTTCCGTGGTCAGCGCCAGCGTCGGTGGTTTCGGCCAGAAGCGCACCACCGTGGCTTCGCCTTACAGCCTCGGGGAGATTTTCAAGGCCTGGTCGCCGTTCCTGATTCTGACCGTGCTGGTGACCATCTGGACGCTCAAGCCATTCAAGGCGATGTTTGCCGCGGGCGGCTCGATGTACAGCTTCGTGTTCAATTTCGCCATCCCGCACCTGGACCAGTTGGTAATCAAGGTGGCACCGATCGTGGCCGCGCCGACTGCCCTTCCGGCGGTGTTCAAGCTTGACCCGATCTCCGCCACCGGCACCGCGATTTTCTTCTCGGCGCTGATCTCGATGCTGGTCCTGAAGATCAACCTCAAAACTGGTCTGACCACTTTGAAAGAGACCTTCTACGAACTGCGCTGGCCGATCCTGTCCATCGGCATGGTGTTGGCCTTCGCGTTTGTCACCAACTACTCGGGCATGTCGTCGACCATGGCCCTGGTCCTGGCCGGTACAGGCGCAGCCTTCCCGTTCTTCTCGCCGTTCCTCGGCTGGCTGGGCGTGTTCCTGACCGGCTCCGATACCTCGTCCAACGCGCTGTTCAGTTCGTTGCAGGCGACCACCGCCCACCAGATCGGCGTCAACGACACCTTGCTGGTGGCAGCGAACACCAGCGGTGGCGTGACCGGCAAGATGATCTCGCCACAATCGATCGCCGTGGCCTGTGCGGCAACCGGCCTGGTGGGCAAGGAATCGGACCTGTTCCGCTTCACCCTCAAGCACAGCCTGTTCTTTGCAACGATTGTCGGCCTGATCACCCTGGCCCAGGCCTACTGGTTCACCGGCATGCTGGTGCACTAAGCGCTACAAGCGACATGGAAAAACGACGCCGGGCCACGACCCCGGCGTCAGCTATTCACTACCCGGTCTGCAAGGCTGCTGAAAGATTTTCTCTCTATATTCAGTGGCCTCGACGGACGGATAACCGGCCGAGAGACACGCCTGATGAGCGAGCTTTTTTACAACGCTGTGCCGAATGCGACCCGTGTCGCCCCGCCACTGCCCGAGCCTCGGCAATACCCCAGCGAGAAACCTCAACGGGTGTACCTGTTCGGGACCTGCGTAGTGGATCTGTTCTACCCGCAAGCCGGAATGGACGCGATCCACCTGCTGGAACGCGAGGGCATTCGTGTCGAGTACCCGCAAGGGCAAAGCTGCTGCGGTCAACCGGCCTACACCTCGGGCTACACCGAGCAGGCCAGGACCGTCGCGCGCTCGCAACTGGCGCTGTTCGCCGGGGATTATCCGGTGGTGGTACCTTCGGGTTCCTGCGCGGGCATGTTGCGTGAACACTATGCCGACTTGTTCAAGGATGAGCCGGACACCTTGCAACAGGTTCAGGCACTGGCTGCCAGGACCTATGAACTCGCCGAGTTTCTGTTGTTTGTCTGCAAGGTGCAGTTCAAGGACAGCGGTATGCCGGTGAAGGTAGCGTTGCACACGTCGTGTTCGGCACGCCGTGAGATGAACACCCACCTGCACGGCCGCGAGCTGTTGTCGCAACTGGGCAACGTGGAGCGGGTCGAACACAGCCACGAAAGCGAATGCTGTGGCTTCGGTGGGACTTTCAGCGTCCGTATGCCAGATATTTCCGGGGCGATGGTGGCTGACAAGACCCGCTCGTTGAAAGAATCCGGCGCGCACCAGGTACTCAGTGCCGACTGCGGTTGCCTGATGAACATCAACGGCTCGCTGGAGAAACAGAAGGAAGCGCTGCGCGGTCAACACCTGGCCAGCTTCCTCTGGCAGCGTACCGGAGGTGCCCAATGAGTGCCGCCGAGATTATTCCTACGGTCGCCGTAGAAGAAGACTTTCGCACCCGGGCGCACGAGGCGCTGGGTGACGCGCAATTGCGGGGCAACTTCCGCAAGGCGATGGATTCACTGATGACCAAACGGGCAGCGGCTTTCAGCGATGCTCACGAAAGAGAACATCTGCGAGCGCTGGGCAATGCTGTCCGCGCCCGTGCGTTATCGAAGTTGCCCGATTTGCTCGAGCAACTTGAACAGAACCTGACCCGCAACGGTGTGACAGTGCACTGGGCGGAAACGGTGGACGAAGCCAATGGCATCGTCCTGTCGATCATCCGCGCTCACGAGGGGCGGCAAGTGATCAAGGGTAAATCGATGGTCAGCGAAGAAATGGAGATGAACCACGTCCTCGCTGAACAGGGCATTGAATGCCTGGAATCGGACATGGGCGAGTACATCGTCCAGCTCGACCACGAGAAGCCTTCACACATAATCATGCCGGCGATCCACAAGAACGCCGGTCAGGTCGCGTCCTTGTTCCACGACAAACTTGGCGTGGAATACACCAAGGACGTTGACCAACTCATTCAGATCGGTCGCAGGGTCCTGCGGCAGAAGTTCTTCGAAGCGGACATCGGCGTCTCCGGCGTCAACTTCGCCGTGGCCGAAACCGGCACCTTGTTGCTGGTGGAAAACGAAGGCAACGGCCGCATGACGACCACTGTGCCACCGGTGCACATCGCCGTCACCGGCATCGAGAAAGTCGTAGAGAACCTGCGCGACGTAGTGCCGCTGCTGTCGTTGCTGACCCGCTCGGCCCTGGGCATCCCGATCACCACCTACGTCAACATGATCTCCGGTCCGCGCAAGGAACATGAGCTCGACGGCCCGCAGGAAGTGCACCTGGTCCTGCTCGACAACGGTCGCAGCCAGGCGTTTGCCGACAGCGAACTGCGCCAGACCTTGAACTGCATCCGCTGCGGCGCCTGCATGAATCATTGCCCGGTCTACACTCGAATCGGCGGCCATGCCTACGGCGAGGTCTACCCCGGCCCTATTGGCAAAATCATCACCCCGCACATGGTCGGCCTGGCGAAAGTCCCGGATCATCCGAGCGCCTCTTCGCTGTGCGGTGCCTGCGGCGAAGTGTGCCCGGTCAAAATCCCGATCCCTTCTTTGCTGCGCCGTTTGCGCGAAGAGAACGTGAAAGCGCCGGACAGCCCGGATCAAGTGATGCGTGGCCAGGGCAGCAAGTACTCGCGCAAGGAACGATTCATCTGGAACGCCTGGGCCAGGCTCAACAGTTCACCGACGCTGTATCGCCTGTTCGCTTTGGCCGCAACTCGCCTGCGTGCCCTTACGCCGAGCAATGTCGGACCATGGACGCAGAACCACAGCGCCCCGCAACCCGCCGCCCGTTCACTGCATGACATGGCTCGCGAGCATCTGGCCAAACAGGGAGATCGTTGATGAGCGCCAAGCAAAACATCCTCGCCAAGCTGCGTAAAAGTCTGACAGGCACCACGCCGGTGCCTGACAACTTCGACGTCGAGCTGGTAACGAAGCCCTACACCTACACGTCAGATCAACGCATCCCGCAACTGCGTAAATTGATGGAAGCGGTGCACACGGAAATCCACCTGACTTCGGGCGAGCACTGGCCGACCCTGTTGGCAACACTGCTGCAAGACCGCCAGTTGCCCAGCCTGTTGATCGCCCCGACTACACCGCACGGGCAACGCGTCTCGCAGCACTGGGCGAAAAATCCCGGCCTGCCGACGCTCAAGGCCTACGACCGCCCGGTTGAAGAATGGAAAGCAGAACTGTTCAACGACACCCCGGCGAGCCTGACCACCACCCTTGGCGCAATCGCCGCCACGGGCAGCCTGATTCTCTGGCCGACGCGAGAAGAACCGCGCCTCATGAGCCTGGCGCCACCGGTGCATTTCGCCTTGCTCAAGGCCAGTGAAATCCGCGATAACTTCTATCAGGTGCAACAGGAATTCGAATGGGCCCAGGGCATGCCGACCAACGCCTTGCTGGTTTCCGGCCCGTCGAAAACCGCTGATATCGAGCAAGTCCTGGCATACGGCGCCCACGGTCCGAAAGACCTCGTGGTGTTGATCCTGGAGGACCAATGAGTCTACCGGCCGCTTTCCTGCGCGATGCGCAGCAACTGATTCCCCGGGAACGGCGTTTCGACGATCCACTGTCGACGCTGGCCTTCGGCACCGATGCCAGCTTCTATCGACTGATTCCGCAACTGATAATTCGCGTCGAGTCCGAAGACGAAGTGGTGGCGCTGCTGCAATTGGCGCAGCGCGACCGGGTTCCCGTGACCTTCCGCGCTGCTGGCACCAGCCTGTCCGGACAAGCCATCAGCGATTCGGTGTTGATCGTGCTTGGGGATAACTGGAACGGTCGTGAGATCCGTGGCCAGGGCACACAAATCCGCCTGCAACCGGGGGTGATCGGCGCGCAGGCCAACGCCTGGCTGGCACCGTTCGGGCGCAAGATCGGCCCGGACCCTGCGTCGATCAACGCCTGCAAAATCGGCGGAATCGTTGCCAACAATGCCAGCGGCATGTGCTGCGGCACGGCGCAAAACACTTATCACACCCTGGCGGGCATCCGTCTGGTGCTGGCCGACGGCAGCCGTGTCGATACCGAAGATGCCGCCAGTGTCGCGGCGTTTCGCGCCAGTCACGGCGACCTGCTGGAGCGTCTTGCGACCTTGGGCCGCGAGACCCGCGCCAATGCCGAACTGGCTGCAAAAATTCGCCACAAATATCGTCTGAAAAACACCACGGGCCTGTCACTCAACGCCCTGGTGGACTACGACGAGCCTGTGGATATCTTGAGCCACTTGCTGGTGGGTTCCGAAGGCACTCTGGGCTTCATCAGCGCGGTGACCTACGACACGGTGATCGATCACCCGAACAAGGCCTCGGCGCTGATCGTATTCCCGGACGTGGAAACCTGCTGCAACGCTGTCACCGTACTGAAAAGCCAACCGGTCTCAGCGGTAGAACTGCTGGACCGCCGCAGCCTGCGCTCGGTGCAGGACAAACCCGGCATGCCCGCTTTCGTACAACAGCTGTCGAATAATGCCTGCGCCCTGCTGATCGAGTCCCGCGCGGCATCGACCTCTTTGTTGCACGAGCAACTGGCGCAAATCATGGCGTCACTGTCCTCGTTCCCGGTAGAGAAACAAGTCGATTTCACCGAAGACCCACTGGAAAACGCCCGACTCTGGGCAATCCGCAAGGACACCTTTCCCGCCGTCGGCGCGGTGCGCAAAACCGGGACCACAGTGATCATCGAGGACGTGACCTTCCCGGTGGAACAACTGGCGACCGGCGTGAACCGCCTGATCGAGCTGTTCGACAAACATCACTACGACGAAGCGATCCTTTTCGGACACGCCCTGGAAGGTAATCTGCACTTCGTCTTCACCCAAGGCTTCAACAATCCGCAGGAAGTCGCACGCTACCAGGCGTTCATGGACGACGTGGCGCAACTGGTGGCGGTCGAGTTCGGTGGTTCGCTCAAGGCCGAGCACGGTACCGGGCGCAACATGGCACCCTTCGTCGAACTGGAATGGGGCAGCGACGCCTACCAGTTGATGTGGCAGCTCAAGCGCCTGCTCGATCCCAACGGCATTCTCAATCCGGACGTGGTGCTCAGCGAAGACCCACAAATCCACCTCAAGCACCTGAAGCCGCTGCCAGCCGCCGACGAGATTGTGGATAAGTGCATCGAATGCGGCTTCTGCGAACCGGTCTGCCCCTCCAAAGGCCTGACCTTGAGCCCGCGCCAGCGCATCGTGATCTGGCGTGACATCCAGGCGAAGAAACGCGCCGGTGTCGATACCCGCGAACTCGAAGCTGCCTTTGAATACCAGGGCATCGATACCTGCGCCGCCACCGGTCTTTGTGCCCAACGTTGCCCTGTAGGCATCAACACCGGCGAGCTGGTGAAAAAGCTTCGTGGACAGCACGCTACCCATAGGAAAACTGCCACCTGGCTTGAAGGCAATTTCGCCACGGCGCTGCAAGGGGCGCGCTTCACCCTCCACGTGGCCAACGGTGCACGGATGTTGTTGGGCGCGCCACGCCTGGCAAAACTGTCGGCAACGCTGACCCGCTTGTCCAAAGGCCAGGTCCCGCAATGGACCAACGCCATGCCGCAGCCGGAAAAAGCCATTCGCTTCAGTCCGGCGGTGACCGACGAACGCCCGCGCGTGGTGTATCTGGCAGCCTGCGTTTCACGAGCCATGGGCCCGGCGGCGGGCGACAAGGAGCAAATGTCGCTGTACGACAAGACCCGCGGCCTGCTGGAAAAAGCCGGTTATCAGGTGGTTTTTCCCGACAATCTGGATAACCTCTGCTGCGGCCAGCCCTTCGCCTCCAAGGGTTATGCCGAACAGGCCGAACACAAACGCCAGGAACTGATCGGCGCCCTGCTCCACGCCAGTCGTGGCGGGCTCGATCCGATTTACTGCGACACCAGCCCCTGCACCTTGCGCCTGACCCAGGACCTCGGCGATGTGCGCCTGGACCTATACGATCCGGTACGTTTCATTCGCACACACTTGATGGATCGACTGCAATTCACACCGCAGGAAGCCCCCATTGCCGTGCATGTCACCTGCAGCACCCAGCATCTGGGCGAAAGCCAGGCGCTGATCGATCTGGCGCGCAAGTGCAGCAATAACGTGATCATCCCCGAGGGTATTCACTGCTGCGGGTTTGCCGGCGACAAAGGCTTCACCACCCCGGAGCTGAACGCACATTCGCTGCGTACCTTGAAGGATGCGGTGCAGTATTGCAGCGAAGGCATTTCTACCAGCCGCACCTGTGAAATCGGCCTTAGCCAGCACGGCGGGATCGATTATCACGGGCTGGTCTACCTGGTGGACCGCGTAACCCAAGCCCGCCCGGCCCTGTAGGAGCGAGCATGCTCGCGATGGACGTCAACGATAACGCGTGCTGCCTGGATAAACGCGGCGCCTTCGAGTCCATCTCGAGCGAGTTCGCGCTCCTGCAAATTCTTTCCCCACACAAAACGCAAAAAAAAACCGAATTCCTGCGCCCGGCTATAGTCATTTAGCTAGGCCCTGTAAACGAGCTTATAACCACCTCGGACGGCAGCCCGATCTACCGGCAGCACCGAGCCCTCATGCGCAAGGAGATTCCCATGAAGCACTCTGCAATAGCTGGATTGTTCATTTCTGCTGCACTGTTGGCCTCGCCGGTGTTTGCGGCGGATAAAGATCTTTGTGACGCGCAGGTTCAAAAGCTGGACGACGCAATCACCACCGCACCCGCCGTATCCGAGAACTCCATGGATAACGCGAAAACCGCGCTGGCTGATGCGAAAAAGGCCCAGGCAGCCGGTAACGACAAGGACTGCATCGAAATCTCCGGTCAGATGCTGGAGAAAATTCAGCAGCGCAGCCCTACCAAAAAGTGAACACAGGTAAGGCCAACCTTCGGGTTGGCCTTCCGCGCCTCATTGGCGTACACTGTACTGGCTTGTTGCTCAACGAGATTTTCGGGCAATGAGTTCGGGGCCGTTTAGGATTCGACGCCGGTTGCGAAACTTTAGGTGCATGCCGAGTTGGTAACAGAACTCGTAAATCCACTGTTGCAACTACTTATAGTTGCCAATGACGAAAACTACGGCCAGGAATTCGCTCTCGCTGCGTAAGCAGCCTTAGCCCTGAGCTTCTGGTACCTTCGGGTCCAGCAATCACCAGGGGATGTCTGTAAACCCAAAGTGATTGTCATATAGAACAGAATCGCCGTGCAGTACGTTGTGGACGAAGCGGCTAAAACTTACACAACTCGCCCAAAGCACCCTGCCCGTCGGGTCGCTGAGGGTTAACTTAATAGACACGGCTACGCATGTAGTACCGACAGCGGAGTACTGGCGGACGGGGGTTCAAATCCCCCCGGCTCCACCAAATACGAAGCAAGACAAAACCCGCCCAGTGCGGGTTTTGTTGCATCTGGGGTTCGGTAATCCCTGCAACACACGCCCCTGTGGGAGCGGGCTTGCCCGCGAAGAGGCCAGCCAGACTCAATAGAACTCGTCCAGCAAACAGTAAAACGCTATACGTTGCTGATCTGGCTCCACACCGTACTCACGAAAAAATGGGGCCACCCATGCCGGTCCCAAATTGCGTTCAATGCTTCGGGCAGCCAGGGCAAGGTCTTGATAGATGTCACTGATGCCTAGCCGGCCGCAGTCGATGTAGCCGGTAAAACGGCTCGCTTCGACCATGAAATTCGGCAGGCAGGCATCGCCGTGGGTGACGGCAAGGTCATAGGTTTCGGGAAGCGTAGATAGCAGCTCTAGGAAGACATCCTCAGCGGTCCGCCCCAGCCGCTCATCGTCAAAGTCTGATTCGTCGACTAGCCCGGCACTCACTCGATTCCTGGCGGCTGCCATGCGCTGCTGCAACGGGTGGTCAAAGGGACATTTCTCAGTTGGCACCTGGTGCAGCCTACGTAGCGCCATCGCCAGGGCGCTGATGACTTGGGGCGCAGACAAGTCGTTGGCACTGGCCAAATCTTGTCCGGGGACGGCACTCATGAGTAACCAATGGCGATTGTCCTCTGTCGTCGCATCAAGAACGGTCGGCCCAGGCAGGTCTAGCCGGTTCATCCAACGAAGACGCTTAATCTCTTCCGGCAGCTCACTGTGCGGGCCAATGGATTCGGACTTCAGGAACAGGTGTTCGCCGTTGATGCAGCGAATGCGAGAAACCTCGGCTCCTGACTCTCCGATAGTTTGTCGCTCAATAAGCGCCGTACTGAATGTTCGGGACCATTGGGCAGGAATATCCATCCTCTCATTACTCTTTGTATTTGGAGATGCGTCGGGGTGAATCAGGTTTAAATCTATTTCAGGATTAGAGACCCACCTTGCCACTCAGCTCAATCGAAAATCGCTCAAGTCAATCGACACCATCACCCTCTCCCGCAATGGCTGCCGATCCTCACCCCGCAAATAGGCTCTGCGCCGAGTGGGAAAACGAAAGCCTTGGGCCTCAACGTACTCGCTCACGTACTGGGCGGCTGCAAACCCGCCCGCCACATCGACGTGGTAATCATGCCGACGCAACAGGCCATCGTCCCCGAAGTAAAAATCCTGGAAACGGCTATGGCTGGCGATGTGTGCTGGAAACTCGACCCGCAGGCCGCGCCATGTCTCGGGGCCTTCCTGCCAGGGTGCGATTTGCGTGACGTTGAAACCCGGCATCGCCATGAAAAATGGTGTCGTCAGGTAGGTCCACATGGCGTAGCCGCTGAAGTACGCGCGGTGCAGCGGGTCCCAGGGGGTGTCCATGGCGTGGCCGGCGAATGATTCTCGCGGGTTCGATCGCTCGCGCACGATTTCGCCATCGGTGGTTTCGATGGCGATGTAGTCGGCCCGGAATGCCGTGCGCCAGTGCGGGTTGCCGAAGGGTGTCACGCTGGCGTTTTGCTTGTGCAGGCTGACGGTCATCTCGCGGGGCATGGTGTCTTGCACCACGCTTTTCATTGCCCATAATTCCCCGCCGGTGACGATGGTGGCGTTGAGCGTGGTGAACGTGTTCCAGCGCTCCAGCTGGCCATGGGCGTCGAGTACTTTTTTCAGCAAATCGTTCATGGGTCTTGCCCCTTTCGATGCTGGCCGGAATCAAAAGAATAGATCACCGGCGGGTCGTGGGCGGCTCTATGCTGATGACGTCCCTACAGACTCGATCCTCCACTGAACAGAAGCATTGAGGCATGCAAAACATGAATAAGCGGATTCTGGCCCTCCTGGCAGCGATGGTTTGCCTGCCGGCACATGCCGCCAGCAAAGTCGGTGCCTTCGATGCCGGCAATGGCGGCCGGCCTTTCGACCAGACGCTGGAACTGCAGGGCATTGTCTTTCATGTGACGGATGAGTCGATCGACGGTAGCCGTGCAGTACGCATCGCTCCCCAAGGGCTGGAAATCGATAATTCGGTCATGACTCACCCCCTGAATGGCGACATTGCCCGGGCGGAGGTCGCGGACCTTGATCGAGATGGCTCACCGGAAATCTACGTCTTCGTCAGGTCACCAGGGCGCGGACTACCCGGCGAACTCGTGGCCTACGCCGCCAACCGTAAAAAGTCGCTGAGTGCGATCTATCTGCCACCGGTCAGCGAAGACCCGACGATTGCCAAGGGGTATCGGGGCGAGGATGAGTTTGCCGTGGTGGAAAACACATTGGTGCAGCGGTTTGCGCTGTATGACAGCGCGGACGCCTCGGCGGGTAGAACCGGGAAGATGCGCGAGGTTCAGTACCGGTTGATGCCGGGCGAAGCTGGGTGGATTTTGCGCAGGCAGAAGGTGACAGAGTATTGAGCCATTTTCCGCTTTCGCCCCCCGGGCAACACATGAACTTTTCTTCACCCCGCGTTCAGGCAACTCCCTGTAAATTTGCCCTCGCTCATTCAAGAAACTACGGTTTGCCCGCCCTCCCGCGGGCTTTTTTTTGTCTTGCGAAAAGTCCTACTCCGGGGCGAATCGCGGGGAAAAATCCCACAGGTCTTTCAGGTTGTCGCTCGGAAGGGGGCCCTTTAGCCTTTGGTGGTCACTGACAAATCAGTGATCGGGTGTGAGATCCCGGGAGTATGAATCCAGTGCCAGTACCACCATAATTGCCGCCAGCTATCCGCTGTCAGCAATGTTTTATGGCGGCTGTGTGCGGGCAGGCTTCGGTCTGGCCGGTTTCCTACTCCCGGTAATCTCACTCCGCACATAGCTGCCACCCATTTCTCCGCGTGAGATCGGTGATTGTGGTGGTTCTCAAATCGAGTGGAGAACTCAGATGATCCCGGATCCGCCTTTCACAACTGAAAAACCCTACCGCCCCAGCCCCTTCTTCACGCTCCACCCCGACATAAAATCCGAAAGCCTACTCGCCCACGCGTGCGAATCATTGGCTTCAGCCAGCGTCATGCTCAATGATTTCGCCACTTACCTCAGCGGCCCCCAGCGCAACACCGCGCTGGGGATTGCGCAGATCGTCATGCTGGCGGAGCTGGCTGTGAACCGGGCACTGGATACTATTGATCCGCAGGCATAAGTCCGACAGGTTGAGCCACCAACGCCGGTTCTTCAGCCTTGCCCAGAACCGGCATCTCCAACCGCGCCCGCCCATAAAACGCCAGCGCCGTCAGCAAACATGCCAGCCAAACGAAGATCCCGGCCCAGAAGGTGTGGGACATGTAGTGCCACCCCTGCACCACCCGCGTCGTGCCATACACGAACCCGAGGGCCAACGAGCCGTACATGATTGCCTTGGAATAGCGCCAGCGGTAACGGCGTGCAACAAAGTACAAGGCGAGCATGGTGAAGCCACCGGAGGCATGCCCGCCCGGCCAGCAACGACCGTCACCCGCGACCTTGAGTAGATCGAAATTCTCGTACCACTCCTTATGCTCGATCTTCCCGCCGTACTGGGTCGTCTCGATCGGGCAATACACACTGGTGTGGCCCTTGAGGTAGTGAATCACACCGGTGCTGATGGAGAACGCAAGCACCACGTAGAGGAGATCCCGACGATGCCGGGTGGCGAAACGCAGTACCGGCGCAACTCTGATCTTTTCCAGAAAATCGATGATTTTCGCGTGTTTTTCAGCCTTCAAACGCGGCCAGAGAAACGACAGCAAGGCACCGATGATGGCGATTTCGCCGGTCCAGTTCGGAATGATCCGCGCCCATTTATGGGTGATTTTTTCGAACAGGTGCACATGGTCCAGCGGGAACGTCTGCGTCACCGGATCATAAAAAAGATTGTTGAAGGCGATGTCGATCCGGGTCAGGTCGAACATCAGGAACACCACCACCGCGCAGGCCAGTGGGATACCAAAGTTCAGCCAGTAAAAACGGGAGCGGGAAGCCGTCTGCATCGTGTGTCCTGGTTCAGAGTGTGAATTCATTCGGTGGTCACCGAGTGCCAGTCCGAGGCCTCGATGAATCCAAGTACGTGTGGTGCTTGCAGCGCTTGGGCAGTGACGAAAAGCGCGGCGCCGTAGCCGAAGGTCGAGGTGGGCACCTCGAGATCCTTTTGCAGTTGCGCCATGCATTCGCTGTGGGTCACCAGGATAAGGTTGCGCCCGGCGACCTTGTGCGCCAGGGCGTCGCGCAACATCGTGCCTTTGCAGTTGATCAACCAGTCGTCGCCAGCGTCGACCTTGTTGAACATGTACCCGCTGGTCTGCGCGGTACGCACCATCGGGCTGTTGTAGATGTCGGCCCGCGCCAGACCCAGTCGCTCGAATCGCGCACCGACGGCCACCGCAACGCTGCGCGAGCGATCGGTGATGCCATCGTCGCCACTCAGGCAGGGGGCGCTGGAGTGATCGCAACGCTCGACATGGCGAACCAGCACGATCATGTCGCCCTTGGCCCAACCCGCCAACAGCGCCCGCGCGCCCTGCACATTGCCATGGGCCAGGTCCGGCACGGCGGCGGGCCGTAACAGCAATACTGTCAAGATGATCGCCAGCAGCGCCGAGGCCAGCACCACAAGCGCATTGCGATACCGGGCAAAAGGCCTCAGGTCGATCGAGCGGGTTATTCCGAACAGACTCAGTCTCAGTTCCACATCAAGCCGCCTCGCAGCCCTTCATCAGGTGCCGTGAGGGTAAGGAGGCGGGCGTCGGCTACCAGTGAAACCAATGTGAAAAAAAGCTTAAGCCTGCGGCAAAAAGCTTGTTACAGAATCCGCCCGACAAAATCCTTTCAGCTCTCACGATTGCTGCCGATACAGACCTGCAACCCACCTTGCTGGCGCCTAAAAACAACAATCTTCCAGCCAACCGACGATCAAGAAACACACGTTCCTGGAGGAATTTGATGAATAGCTGGTTCGGCAACATCAGCGTGAACCTCAAACTGGGCCTGGGCTTCGGCCTGGTCCTGGCCCTGACCTGCGTCCTCGCCCTGACCGGCTGGACCAGCCTGGGCAGTTTGATCGACCGCAGCAACTGGATGAGCGACATCACCCAGCTCAACGCGGGCCTGACCAAGCTGCGCGTGGTGCGCCTGCAGTACATGCTGACCAACGGCGACGAAGTCACTGCGCAAAATGTACAGGCCACGCTGCAAGACTTTTCCGATCAGCAACAAGCCTTGCTGGCGAAGTTCAAGAGCCCGGAAAACATCAAATTGCTCAAAGAGCAAGGCGCTGTCATCGACGCCTACAAGACGTCCCTGGCCAAGATGCGTGGCGCCTATCGCACCGGCAACAGCGCACGCGAGGTCATGGGCGCCAACGCCGAAACGGCCAGCACGCTAATCGACGATTTGAACAGTCGCGTGCAACAACTGCCACCGAGTGATCAGCGCTTCGAGCAGTTCCAGGCCATCACCGCCGCCAGGCAAGCGTTCTTGCTGGCCCGCTATGAAGTGCGTGGCTACACCGCGACTACCAATGCCGAAACCGAGCAAAAAGCCGTCGCTCAACTGGACGTCGCCATTGCCAGCCTGAAACAGCTCAACGTGCATTTCACCGACGTCCAGCCCGAAACCCTGCGTCAACTGGAGACCGCACTGGGCAACTACCGCAGCGCCTTGCAGGCTTACAAAGCCGCGAACAGCGATGCCGTGCAGGCGCGCAAGGAAATGACCGACCAGGGCGCGGCCATCGTGAGCCTGAGCGAACAGCTGTATCAGATCCAGCTCGACCGTCGCGATGCCGAAAGCGCGCAGGCGCGTACCCTGCAATTGATCAGCACGCTGCTGGCTCTGTTGGTCGGCATTATTGCCGCCGTTCTCATTACCCGGCAGATCACCGGCCCGCTGCGCGAAACCCTGGCCGTGGTCGATCGCATCGCCAGCGGCGACTTGTCCCAGGACGTGAGGGTGACCCGCCGCGATGAGCTGGGTGTCTTGCAACAAGGCATCGCGCGCATGGGCGTGACCCTGCGTGACCTGATCAGCGGTATCCGCGACGGCGTCACCCAGATCGCCAGCGCGGCCGAAGAACTGTCGGCCGTGACCGAGCAAACCAGCGCCGGGGTCAACAGCCAGAAAGTCGAGACCGACCAGGTCGCCACCGCCATGCACGAGATGACCGCGACCGTGCAGGAAGTCGCGCGCAATGCCGAACAAGCCTCCCAGGCCGCCGCCGCGGCGGATGGTGAAGCCCGCGAAGGGGACAAGGTTGTCGGCGAAGCCATTACCCAGATCGAACGCCTGGCCAGCGAGGTGGCACGCTCCACCGAAGCCATGGGCCTGCTGCAACAGGAAAGCGACAAGATCGGCAGCGTCATGGACGTGATCAAGGCCGTGGCCGAACAGACCAACCTGCTGGCCCTCAATGCTGCGATTGAAGCGGCACGCGCCGGTGAAGCCGGACGCGGGTTTGCCGTGGTGGCCGACGAAGTGCGGGGCCTGGCGCAACGCACGCAGAAATCCACCGAGGAAATCGAAGGCCTGGTGGCGGCCTTGCAGAACGGCACCCAGCAAGTGGCGACCGTGATGAATAACAGCCGCACCCTGACCGACAGCAGCGTGGCCCTGACCCGCAAGGCCGGTACCTCACTGGAAAACATCACCCGCACGGTGTCCAACATCCAGTCGATGAACCAGCAGATCGCGGCCGCGGCCGAGCAGCAAAGCGCAGTGGCCGAAGAGATCAGCCGCAGCATCATCAACGTGCGCGACGTGTCGGAACAGACCGCTGCGGCCAGCGATGAGACGGCCAAGTCCAGCGTGGAACTGGCGCGACTGGGGAATCAGTTGCAGATGATGGTCAGCCACTTCCGCGTCTGACGTTCACTGCGCGGTGAATGAAAGATCCATTCGCGAGCAAGCCCGCTCCCACAGGTTCAATGAGCATCCTGTGGGAGCGAGCCTGCTCGCGAAGGCGATATGACAAACAACCTGCCTGCCCGCACTAGCGAGCAGGCCATACGGATTTGACGCTTGCTCTGGAGCTGCCGCAGGCTGCGATCTTTTAGTGTCACGCAAATCCAGCGCTCAAATCCCCTTCCCGCGCCAGGAACCGCCCTTCCCTGCGCCCGTTCGCCTGACCGTCCTGGTAACTCAATACCCCGTTGACCCACACGCCATCGATGCCTTCGGCCGCCCGTTGCGGATCGTTGAAGTCCGCGACATCGCGAATGGTCGCCGGGTCGAACAGCACCAGGTCGGCCCAATGGCCTTCGCGGATCTCGCCCCTTTGCTTGAGGCCAAATCGCGCCGCCGACAAGCCGGTCATCTTGTGCACGGCGGTGTGCAGGGGAAACAGTCCTACGTCACGGCTGAAATGCCCGAGCACCCGCGGGAAGGCGCCCCACAACCGTGGATGAGGAAACGGATCTTCCGGCAGGCCGTCGGAGCCGACCATCGACAAAGGGTGCGCCAGAATCCGTCGCACATCGGCTTCGTCCATCCCGTAGTACACAGCGCCGGCCGGTTGCAATTGGCGGGCGGCATCGATCAGGGACAGGTTCCACTCGGCGGCGATATCCATCAGGTCGCGCCCGCCCATCTGCGGGTGCGGCGTTGACCAGGTGATGGTAATGCGATGTGCATCGGTGACTTGCTTGAGGTCCAGGGTCGAGGAACTGGCAGCGTACGGATAGCAATCGCAGCCCACCGGGTGGGTTTTCGCCGCCTGCTCAAGGGACGCCAACAGTTGCGGGCTGCGCCCCCAGTTACCGGCGCCGGCACATTTGAGGTGGGAAATGATCACCGGGGATTGCGCATGCCGGCCGATCTGGAATGCCTCGTCCATGGCGTCCAGCACCGGCTCGAACTCGCTGCGCAAATGGGTGGTATAGACCGCGCCAAACGCTGTGAGCTCTTCGGTCAGTTGCATCACTTCATCGGTCGATGCCGAAAACGCACTGGCGTAGGCAAGACCGGTGGACAAGCCCAGGGCGCCAGCCTCGAGACTTTCGCGCAGTTGCTCGCGCATGGCGGCAATTTCATCGGGCGTAGCGGTGCGAAACAGGTCGTCGAGGTGGTTGCTGCGCAGCGCGGTGTGGCCCACCAGCGCGGCGACGTTCAGCGTGGTGTTTGCCGCCTCCACCGCCGCACGGTAATCGCTGAATGTTGGATAAACAAACGCCGCAGCGCTGCCGAGCAGGTTCATCGGGTCCGGTGGATCGCCGCGCAGGCTCACCGGCGAGGCGCTGATCCCGCAATTGCCGACGATCACCGTGGTCACGCCCTGGCTGAGCTTGGGCAGCATCTGCGGCTGACGGATCACCACCGTGTCGTCGTGGGTGTGCACATCAATGAAGCCGGGCGCCAACACGCGGCCAGCAGCGTCGATTTCTTCGGTGGCACGGGCATCCTGCAAGTCACCGATGCGCTCGATGCGGCCATTGCGGATCGCCACGTCGGCCGGGTAGCCAGGGCTGTTGCTACCGTCGATGACCAGGGCATTGCGAATCAGCGTGTCGTACATCATGTCAGTCTCCCAGCGGCAAGTGATCGTCGCCGCCGCGGTAATCGTCCAGGGCGAGTTTGATCCGCCGCAGGCGCTCTTGATTGTCTTGAGGATTGGCCAGTGCCAGCTCGGTGGCAAGCACATCGATGGCGAGCAACATGCCGTAGCGTGCTGCTGTCGGTTTATAGATGAAGGAGGTCTCGGCGCTTTGCAGCGGCAATACGATGTCGGCCAGTTGCGCCAGCGGCGAATCGCCTCGGGTAATGGCCAGAATGGGCGCGCCATAGCTGCGGGCCAGCTCCACAGTTTCCAGCAGTTCGGGTGTGATCCCGGTCAGTGAACAGACGATGACTACCTGATCGGCACTGAGACTGGCCGCCGTGATCCGCATCATTACCGCGTCGTGGCAGACCGCGATCGGGTAGCCAAGGCGCACGAGGCGCACCTGCAACTCATCGCTGCACAAGGTCGAGCAGCCGCCCATGCCGAAGGCATGAATCATCCGCGCCTTGCCCAGCAGTTTCACGGCATCGGCGAACCGCGACTCGTCGAAGGCCGACAGGTGCTGGCGCAGGGTCGATTCGATGTCGCCGACTATTTGCCCATAAAACGCTGACTGCTCCGGTGTGCCCGCCGGATCGAGAAAACGGCTGCCGACGCCGCTGGCCTGGGCCAGTTGCAACCGCAGGTCGCGCAGATCCTTGCAGCCGACCGTACGGGCAAAGCGCGACAGCGTGGCAGTGCTGACCTCTGCGCGCAGCGCCAGCTCATCCAGGCTTGCGGAGGCGGCAAACCCCACATCGTCGAGCATCAGGCGCGCGATGCGTCCTTCCCCGGCGCTGAAGGAATCCTGGCGGGCGCGGATCTGGTAGAGGATGTCCATGGCGGGCGGCTCCGGTTAAATCAGGTAGGAAAGGCCCACGGTCAGGCCGAAGGCGACGAGCGAGATCAGGGTCTCCAGCACCGTCCAGGTCTTGAAGGTCTGGGTCACCGTCATATTGAAGTATTCCTTGATCAGCCAGAAGCCGCCGTCGTTGACGTGGGAAAAGATCACCGAGCCCGCCCCTGTTGCCAGCACCAGCAGCTCCGGGTGTGGATAACCCATCGCGATGGCCACGGGCGCGACCACGCCCGAGGCGGTGGTCATGGCCACGGTAGCGGAGCCGGTGGCGATGCGCATCAACGCGGCGAACAGCCAGCCCATCAGCAACGGCGACAAGTGAAATTCGTTGGCCAGGCCGACGATCTGGTCGGTGACACCGGCGTCCACCAGGATCCGGTTCAGGCCGCCGCCAGCGCCCACCAGCAAGGTGATGCTGGCGGTCGGCGCCAGGCATTCGTTGGTGAACTTGAGGATCGACTCGCGATTGAAGCCCTGGGCCAGGCCAAGGGTCCAGAAGCTCAGCAAAGTCGCCAGCAGCAATGCGATGACCGAGTTGCCGATGAACAACAGGAACTGGTTAAAACCCGTGCCCGGGGTGGAAATCAGGTTGGCCCAGCCGCCGATCAACATCAGCACCACCGGCAACAGGATGGTCGCCATGGTGAGGCCGAAGCTTGGCAGGCTGTCGCGCGGTTCGCGTTCGAGGAACTGCCGCTCCAGTGGGTTTTCCGCCGGCAACTGGATACGCGGCACGATGAACTTGGCGTACAAGGGCCCGGCGATGATCGCCGTGGGAATACCGATCGCAATCGCATAGAGCAAGGTCTGCCCCACCGACGCCTGGTACACCTGCACCGCCAGCATCGCCGCCGGGTGCGGTGGTACCAGCGCATGCACCACCGACAGGCCGGCGACCATCGGCAAGCCGACCATCAGGATCGATACGCCGACCCGCCGCGCCACGGTGAACGCGATTGGCACCAGCAATACGAAACCGACTTCGAAGAACAATGGCAGCCCGACCAGGAAAGCGATACACACCATCGCCCAATGCGCGTTTTTTTCGCCGAAGCGGTCGATCAAGGTGCGCGCCACCTGCTCGGCGCCGCCGGACTCGGCCATCATCTTGCCAAGCATGGTACCCAGCGCCACCACCAGGGCGATATGTCCCAGGGTCTTGCCGACGCCCGCCTCATACGCCCCGACCACGCCGGACGGCGGCATGCCCGCCACCAGCGCCAGGCCGATGGAGATCAGGGTGATGACAATGAACGGATTAAGCCGGTAACGGGCGATCAGCACGATCAGCGCGATGATGGCGACAGCGGCATACACCAACAGCCAATAGCCGAAGGACGGGGTCATGCGGTACTCCTCGAGAGGGTCACGTCGAAAGTTTTGTGAAACTCTTAAAACATTTCGAGGCGCGATTTTCAAACGAGGTGAAAGTAATTTTCGTTTAGAGGTAAGGGATGTCGCTCAGAGATATGTCGTGTCGCGACTAATGAAAATCAGGCAGGTAGATTTTCATCACGACACCGATCGTTCCCATGCTCTGCGTGGGAACGATCAGGCAGGCGGACCTCAGTCGTGTTGTACCCGGGCGCGCTTGAGCAGTTTCTTGCAGCGCTCGGACAGGCCCAGCACCCGTAGGTGCTTGCCAGCCTTGCTGTAGCGCTCGCGCAAGGTCTCCAATGCAGCGATGGCGGAGTAATCGACGAAGCTCAGGTGGCGACAATCGAGGGTCACTTGCACGGGGTCGTTGGCCGCGTCGAACTGGTTGAGAAACGGCGTGGTCGAGGCAAAAAACAAGGTGCCGTGCACGCGGTACAGCTTGCTGCCGTCGCTTTCCAGGTGACTGTCGGCGTACAGCTGCCGGGCTTGCTGCCAGGCGAAATTGAGCGCCGCAATGATGATCCCGCACAACACCGCCATGGCCAGGTCGGTAAATACAGTGATCACCGTCACCGCGATAATCACCAGCACATCGTTCAATGGCACCTTGTTCAGCACCCGCAGCGAAGCCCAGGCGAAGGTCTGCTGCGAGACTACGAACATCACCCCCACCAACGCCGCCAGAGGAATACGTTCGATCAACGGCGACAGGAACAGGATGAACAGCAGGATCGACACCCCGGCCACCACACCGGACAGCCGCCCGCGCCCCCCGGAGCTCAAGTTGATGACGGTCTGGCCGATCATCGCGCAACCGCCCATTCCCCCAAACAGACCGGACACCACATTGGCCGCGCCCAGCGCCACGCACTCGCGATCGGGGTAACCGCGGCTCTCGGTGAATTCGTCGGTGAGGTTGAGGGTCAACAGGGTTTCCAGCAGGCCGACCATCGCCATCAAGAACGCGTAGGGCGCAATGATGCTTAGGGTTTCCAGGTTCCAGGGAATGTCCGGCAAGGCAAATGTCGGCAAGCCGCCGGCGATATGCGCCATGTCGCCCAGGGTGCGGGTTGGCAGGCCGAGGAAGTGCACAGCCAACCCCACTCCCAGGATCGCCACCAACGCCGGCGGTATCGCGCGGGTCAGACGCGGTAGCACATAGACAACCGCCATCGTCACCGCCACCAACCCGATCATGTAGTACAACGGCGTGCCGCTCAGCCAGGTCTCACCACTCTTGAAGTGCTCAAGCTGCGCCAGGGCAATGACGATTGCCAGGCCGTTGACGAACCCCAGCATCACCGGGTGCGGCACCATTCGCACCAGCTTGCCCAGTCGCAGCAGCCCGAACGTCGACATGATCAACCCGCCCAGCAGCACCGTCGCCAGCAAGTACTGCACGCCGTGCTGCACCACTAGCGCGACGATCACCACCGCCATCGACCCGGCAGCACCGGACACCATGCCAGGCCGGCCACCGAATAGCGCGGTCAGGGTGCAAATGATGAACGCACCATACAGCCCCATCAGCGGATTGAGATGAGCCACCAGCGCGAAGGCAATGCATTCGGGTAACAGGGCGAAAGACGTCGTGAGGCCGGCTAGGGCATCGGCGCGTAGATGTTTTGGTTTCATGGAGGACCGCGTGCAGGGAGAAGCAAGAAAGAGTGTGGGGATGTTACGGAATCAAGGGCGGCCCGGCCAGTTTATGCAACTTCAGAAACGCCTTCGCGAGCAGGCTCGCTCCCACAGTTGACCGCGTCCATCTGGACAATGCGGTCTAATGTGGGAGCGAGCCTGCTCGCGAAGGCAGCAACGCGGTGTTAAGCGAACTCACACCATCTCGTGACGAATCCACTCCAGCACCGACGTGCGCTTCGGCACCCAGCCCAGCAATTCCCGCGCATGCTTGCCGCGAACACGGCTGTTGGAGCCCAGGCCATAGTTGGCCATTTCATAACCCCACTCGGCTTCGGCGTCCTTCAACGGCCAGTCTTGCGGCTTGCCCAGGTTCAGCGCCTCGGCGATCGCCGTGGTCATGTCGATGAATGACGCTTCACCGCTTTCGACGAAGTAGAACGTGCCTGGGACGTTTTTGTTCAGCGCCAGCAGGTACAGCGATACCACGTCTTCGATGTGCACGTTGGACCAGATGTTCTGCCCGGTCCCGACATGGCGGACCACGCCGCTTTTACGCGCCTGCTTGAGCAAGCGCGGCAACTGCACGCTGTCGCGCTTGACGCCCAGGCTGTGGCCGTAGATCAACGTGTTGCAGATGACGGCCGAGTTCACGCCGTCCTTGGCCGCGGCGAGGATCAGGTTGTCGATGGCCACGCGTGCAGCCTTGTCCACGGTGGGTTCCGGCAAGTTGTCTTCGTAATAGATAACGTCGCTGGACTGACCGCCCGAGGCATCGCCCACGATGCTCGAACCGCTGGTATGCAGCAATACCTTGTTGGAGCCGCGCAAGGCATCGAGCAAGGCTTCGACAGCGCCGCGATGGTCGCTGCTGGCGGCGTTGATCACGGCGTCGGCTGCGCGGGCCTGTTCGGCCAATAGTGCGCTGTCGTCCAGCGTGCCGGTCACGGGGGTGATGCCCAGTGCCTTGAGCTCGTCCGCTTGCTCGGCGTTGCGCACCAGGCCGGTAACCTTGTGGCCGGCCTTGACCAGGCCGGTGGCGATGGAGCCGCCGATGAAACCGGCAGCACCGGTAACGAATACGTTCATGGAGAAACTCCCTGCATTGATAAGTGATGCAACGAGTATCAAGCAGTGATCCCAGACGAAAAATCCCTGCTGACCCAATTCACTCTTGCGCAGGAATCACGAATCAGTCGCTGAAATCCGTGGAAGCGTAAAGCGCCAATTTGCCCTGGATGAAGTCAAGGAAACACTGGATGCGCAAGGCCAGCTGCGAGTTACGGTAGTACACCGCGTTGATCGGCTGGCGATAGCCGCTGTTGAACTCGGCCAGCACGACCTTCAACCGCCCGGCACGAATGTCCTCGATGGTCATGTAATGCGACAGGCTGGCGATGCCTTGGCCTTCCAGCGCCAGATGGCGGATGGTTTCACCGCTGGATGCGCTGAGTGACGCCTGGATCGGCCAGCGATCGCCATGCACGTAGCGCAACGGCCATTGGTTGAGGCCTTCGTTCTGGGTGAACCCCAGCAGGGTGTGTTCGGCCAGGTCCGCCACGGCTGTCGGTGTGCCATGTTTTTCCAGGTAGGCGGGGCTGGCGACGATGTGCAGCGGACTGCATCCCAGGGAACGGGCGTGCAGGGTCGAGTCGGCCAGTGTGCCGATGCGGATGGCGATGTCGGTGCTTTGCTCGAGCAGGTCGATGATCAGGTCGTTGCTGTTTAGTTCGAGCTGGATATCTGGATAGAGCCGGCGGAACTCATCGATGTACGGCACGATGGCATGCAGCATGAACGGCGACGCGGCGTTGATGCGCAAGCGCCCGGACGGCGTTTGCTGGCGCGAAGACAAGCGTTCTTCGAGTTGGTCCATCTGATCGAGAATCAGCTTGGCGTGCTCGAAGAAATATTTGCCCTCCTCGGTCAGGTCCATGCGCCTCGTGGTGCGGTTGATCAACGTGGTATCGAGCTTGGCCTCCAGCCGCGACAGCGTGCGACTGACCGCCGACGGCGTTTGCCCGACCTGCTCGGCGGCCGCGGAAATCGACCCGCACTCGATCACGCAGACGAAGATCTGCAATTCATCGGATCTGGCTTTCACGTGTGTCCTCTTTCACGAATCGGCATGGCATGAATCGCCAGGATCGCAGCCTTCGGCAGCTCCTACAGGGTATTGCGTATACCTGTAGGAGCTGCCGAAGGCTGCGATCTTTTAAGCCATTGCGACCGATATTAGCTGAGCGTTACACCTTCAGGCCAAACACCTCGGCCAAGTGCTGCTTATAACGCGCCACATCGGCCTCGATGTTCGGGCGTTTCATCACGTCCACGCAGAGGAAGGTCGGCAAAGCGGTCATGCCGAGGAATTGGTTGGCCTTGTGGAACGGGAAGTACACCGCGTCCACGCCTTTGGCCTCGAAGAAGTCGGTCGGGTCGTCGAAGGCTTGCTGCGGCGCGTTCCAGGTCAGCGACAGCATGTATTGCTTGCCCTGGATCAGGCCGCCGCTGCCGTACTTCTGCGAGGCGTCGGAACGGGTGCGGCCGTCGCTGGCATAGAGGCTGCCGTGACCTTCGGTGAAGACCTCGTCGATGTACTTCTTCACGGTCCATGGCGCACCCATCCACCAGCCCGGCATCTGATAGATGATCACGTCGGCCCAGAGGAATTTGGCGACTTCTTCGGCGACGTCGTAACCCTCGTCGATGAAGGTGGCCTTGACATCCACACCGCCGCGATCCAGCACGCTTAGCGCGGCTTCATGCAAGGTGGTGTTGTAGCGGCCATCGGAGTGAGCGAATTTTTTGCCGCCATTGAGTAACAGGACTTTTTTCATGAGAGGTCTCGCAAGGGTCAGAAACTGGATGGCGGCAGCGTAACGATCCGCTTCGCGCGGAGTAAGCGCCGCTGTCGCAAAATACATTTGACCCATACGCACGAATCACCAGCAGATTGTTGCCTTAGACTGGCGCCGATTCTGACTTGAGGAGTGTTTTCCAATGAGTGAAATGCAAGGTTTCATCCTGCACGCCAAGACCCGCCCGGAAAAATCCGACGCCTTCGAAGCGTTTTTCAGCGGCTACGTAGAAGCAAGTCGCGCCGAACCCGGCTGCATCGAGTACCACATGCTGCGCGACAAGCAGGACCCTACCCTGTTTATCTTCTTCGAGATCTGGCAGTCCCAGGCACATCTCGACGTGCACTCGAACCTGCCGCACATGAAGCAGTTCCTCGATCAACGCAATGAGTACCTGGAACGGGATTTCGTAATCCGCGCCATCGAGATGCTCAGCCCGTCGTCCGCTAGCCGCTGATCAACAAATGGCCGCCGAGCAACCCGAGGCCAATGAAGAATACGCGCTTGAACAACAGGGCGCTGATCCGCTGGCGCAGCCACTGCCCCAGCCACATGCCGAGCACCGCCGGGATCAGCGCCAACAGCGACGCACTCAACTCGCCACCACCCAGGGCACCGAGCCATAGCAGGCCGCCCGCGAGGGCAAGGGTCGAGACGGTGAATGACAGGCCCAACGCCTGCACCAGTTCGTCCTTGCTCAAGCCCAGCGCCTGCAGGTAAGGCACTGCCGGAATCACGAACACGCCCGTGGCCGACGTAATGACACCGGTCATCACGCCGCACATCGGACCTAGCCAGGGCTCATTACCCGCACCGACACGCAAGGTCGGCAAGAACAAGCCGCAGAGCGCATAGAGCAACAACGCCGCGCCCAATCCGCGCACCACCCAATGTCCACCGACCATGCCGATCCACAGCGTACCGGCACCGGTGCCGATGAAGATGGCCAGCAGCATCGGCCACAGCCGCAGGATCAACCCGCGCAGATGCCCGCCGAAGGCCAGCTGCCAGACGTTGGTCAGGGTCGCGGGAATGATCAACAGCGCCGCAGCCTGTGACGGGGCCATAGCCAGACCGAGCAAGCCCATGGCGATGGTCGGCAGGCCGAGGCCGATGATGCCCTTGACCAAACCGGCCAGCAGGAAGGTGGCAATGACCAGTAATGAAAGGGTCAGGCCGAGATTTTGGTAGAACGAGGCGAGAGTATTCATGGGCTGATGGTGAGCCCGGATTGGCCGGATGGAAATCTGCCATATACTGAGCATGCCTCTTGATTAGCAAGAGGCATGATCGTTCCCACGCTCTGCGTGGGAATGCAGCCCGTGACGCTCCGCGTCACATGCCAAAGCGGACGCGGAGCGTCCGGTGAGGCATTCCCACGCAGAGCGTGGGAACGATCTCCTGGATCCTGTATGCACTTCGACCTGACCGACCTGCGCCTCTACCTGAACATCCTCGACACCGGCAACATCACCGCCGGCGCGGCGCGTAGCCATCTTTCCCTGGCCGCCGCGAGCGCGCGAATCCGTGCAATGGAAGCATCACTCGGCACTGAGTTCCTGCAGCGCGGCCGTCGCGGCGTTACCCCGACGCCTGCCGGCAAGGCTCTCGCGCAACACGCGCGGGTCCTGCTGCAACAGGCCGAACGCATGCAGCAGGACTTGGCCGAATATGCCAAAGGCGTCAAAGGCCAGGTGCGGTTGTTGTGCAACACCACGGCCATCACCGAATACCTGCCGGAGTTGCTCGCCGACTTCCTGCGCGAGCATCCCAACCTCGACATCGACCTGCAGGAATTGCCCAGCACGCGCATCACCCACGCGTTGCGCCAGGGTGCCGCCGACCTTGGCATCGTCTCCGACGCGGTGGACACCCACGCCCTCGAAACCCTGCCCTTTCGCGACGACCCGCTGGTGCTAATCATGCCGCCCAGCCATCCGCTGGCCGACAGCGAACCGCCGACTTTCAGCGATACCTTGCAGCACGACTATGTGGGGTTGGCCGCTAATAGTGCACTCGCGGTGTACCTCGAAGAACAGGCGTTGCACGCAGGTATGCGCATGCAGATCCGCATCCGTGCGGAGGGTTTCGACGGGGTGATTCGCATGGTTGCCCGCGGCGCCGGGCTGGCGATTGTGCCGCTGGCGGCGATCCAGCGCCGGGCACTGGATCAACCGCTCAAAAGCTTCTCGTTGAACGAAGACTGGGCACAGCGAAAACTGCTGCTGTGCGCGCGATCATTCACTGGCCTGCCCGGTTATGCCAGGGCGCTGCTCGAGGCGTTGCTCATTGAGTGAGACCGGTTTGGGCTTCCTGAAAAACACGCCGTAGACAACGGTCAGCAACAACAGGAACGGCACACCGAACACCAGGGTCATCTTGAAGGCTTCGGTGAAGTAGGTGGTGATCATCACCGCGCCCATCAGTACCAACCCCAACCAGGTGCTGTAGGGGAACAGGCGCATGCGAAACGACAGTTTTCGCTCGCCGTGGCGCTGGTGATAACGACGGAAACAGTAGTGCGTCAGGAAGATCATGAACCAGGTGAAGATGGCGCCGAACATGGAGATCGCCATCATCAAGGTGAACGAACTTTCCGGGTACAGGATGTTGAGCAAGGTCGCCAGGGCAATGCCCGAGCTCGACAACAACAGGGCGTTCAGTGGAATCCCGCTCTTGCTCAACTTGCCCATGGACTTGGGGGCGTAGCCGCCACGGGACAGGCTGAACATCATGCGCGTGGTGATGTACAACTGGCTGTTCATCGCCGAGAGCGCGGCGATCAGGATGACGAAATTCATCACTCCGGTGGCGCCGGGAATGCCGATGGCTTGCATGACCGTGACGAACGGGCTTTGCGCATGACCGGCCTGGACCCACGGCACAATCGCCAGCATCAGAGCGAGGGTCAGCAGGTAGAACACCACCAGGCGCACGATGGTCGCGCGAAAGGCTTTCTTCACCGCTTGCTCCGGGTCCTGCGCCTCACCGGCGGCCACGGCGATCATCTCCACGCTCAGGTAACTGAAGATCGACACGATGACCGCGACCCACATGCCTTGCAGGCCATTGGGGAAAAAACCGCCGTGGGCGGTGTAATTGTGCACGCCGTATTCCGGGTTGCCGGAACCGAACACCACGTACACCGCGAGAATGATGAAGCCGACGATCGCGCCGATCTTGATGGTCGAGAACCAGTACTCGAACGTGCCGAATGTCTTCACGCTGATTGCGTTGAGCACGATCAGCACACTGGAAAACGAGACGATCCACACCCACTCCGGCACGTTGGCAAACCAGTACTTCATGTACATCGCCACCGCCGTTACTTCCGTACCGACCGCCAGCACGATCGCCGCCCAATAGGCATAGCGCACCAGGAACCCGGCCAAGGGGCTGACATAGAATTCGGCGTAAGCACCGAACGAACCGGAGGTCGAATGGGCCACGGTCATTTCCGCCAGGCAGCCCATCAACAACAGCGTGATGATCGCGCCGATGGCGTAGCTGAGCAGCACGCTCGGCCCGGCATAGCCGATCGCGTAGGCGCTGCCCATGAACAGCCCGGTGCCGATCGCGCCACCAATGGCGATCATGCTCATTTGCCCGGACGTCAGCTGACGCCGCAGACCCTGTTCACGGTTGGATATCGTTTCAAAACCGGTGTTATCGGTCATTTTTATGTCCTCTGAATATTGTCTTTCTTGAAGAGCACGTCTTGGTTTTTACCGGTGGGGATCAGCCACGCACAGCAGGACACGGATCAGAAAATACTCAGTGGATATTCGATGATGACGCGCACTTCGTTGTTGTCCGTGGTATCGGCCCGCGCCACTTGCGCGGTGGAACGCACACTGGCCTGACGCACCCGCACCGTCAGGTCCCGCGCCTTGCCCGACTGCACGACGTAGCGCGCCTCGATGTCGCGTTCCCAGCGCTTGCCGTCATCGCCGTAGCGTCCGTAGGCGCCGTTGGGACCACCGTCGTAATGGCTGTCGTCGATATGGTCACCGCTGACGTAACGGGACATGAAGCTCAGCCCCGGCACGCCGAACGCCGCCATGTCCAGGTCATAACGCAGTTGCCATGAGCGCTCGTTGGGGGCATTGAAGTCGAGCACCTGAATCGAGTTGGCGAGGAAAATCGAAGTGCCTGGCTGTTGATCGAAACCCAGGTAATCGAACGGCTCGTTGCCATCGACTTGTTGATACGCCAGGGTCAATCGATGGGCACCGAACTTATAGCCGGTGGCCAGCGACCAGGTGGTGTTGTCGATTTTTCCGGCCAGGCTCTGACCATCATCGTTGGTGCGGTAGATGTTGAAATCCAGGTTCAGCGACTGGCCTTCACTCAGGGCAAAGGTGTAGTTGCCGTTGGCGTAGTACTGCCGCCAGATATCGGTGAACTGCGAGCCGTAGAGGCTGATGCTCAGTTGATCGCTCAGGGCATAACTACCGCCCAGATAATCGACACTGCGGGTTTCCACGCCAGCGTACAGCGCTTTCAGCGCGCCATCGGCATTGGTCGAGTTACTGTCGTTGCCGGCGGTGAAATGACCGATGTCCAGTTGCAAGGCCTTGAGTTCTTGGCTGGTCAGCTGGAAGCCCGTGGCAACACTGGTGAACAGTCGCGCATTGCCGGTGCCGAACACCGGGTTTAGCGGGGTCAGGTTGCCGTACTTGAGTTCGGTCTGCGATACCCGCGCCTTCACCGCGCCACCCGCTTCGGAGTACTCATCCTCGGGGCGACCATCGGAATCGACCGGCAGCAAACCGGTGCCGGTGCGCCCCTTGCCGCTGTCGAGTTTGAGACCCAACTGCGCGTACGCATCGACCCCGAACCCCACCGTTCCCTGGGTGTAGCCGGAGCGGTAATCGAGCATGATCCCGTGGGCCCATTCATCCCGATAATTCTGGCCGCCAGGGTTGTTGAGGTTATTGCGATAGAAAAAGAAGTTACGGTTGGTCAGGGTCAGGCTGCTGCCTTCGACGAATCCATTGTCGGCGGCGGCATAGGCCATTTGCCCGAGGCAACTGCCGATGGCGAGCGACAAGGCGGGCCAGGGGGACAGTCTCATTCTGCGTGCTCCTTATTATTGTGTTTGCACAGAACAGTTGATCGATCGCAGGCGAAGCCCTGCCGCCAGGAAACCTGGCAGCAAGACCTGGACAACGCAGGTATCAGGTGACGCTGTGGCGAACCTGGAATTGCGCTTGCGCCCAGGTTTTCTGATCGAGAATCTCGCCGAGGATCTGCACTGCATCCCAGACCTCGGTGAAGGTCGTGTACAGCGGGGTGAAACCGAAACGCATGATGCGCGGCTCGCGGTAGTCGCCGATCACGCCCCGGTCGATCAGGGCCTGGATCACTGCATAGCCTTCGGGGTGTTCGAAGCTCACGTGACTGCCACGCTTGGCGTGCTCACGCGGCGTGATCAATTTCAGTTCGTGAGCCGAGCAACGCTGCTCGACCAATTCGATGAACAAGTCCGTCAGCGCCAAAGATTTGCGGCGCAAGCTGGCCATGTCGGTCTGGGCGAACACATCCAGCCCGCACTCGACCATCGCCAGCGACGTGATCGGCTGGGTACCGCACAAGTAACGGGCGATGCCGCTGCTCGGCTCGTAACGCGACTCCATGGCGAACTGCCGCGAGTGACCGAACCACCCCGCCAGCGGCTGCGGCACCAGATCGCACAACGGCGGCGAGACCCAGACGAACGCCTGCGAACCCGGACCGCCATTGAGGTATTTGTAGGTGCAGCCGATGGCGTAGTCGGCGCCCGCCTGATGCAAGTCGACCGGCACCGCGCCAGCGGAATGCGCCAGATCCCAGATGGCCAGTGCCCCGCACTCATGGGTCAGCGCGGTCAGCGCTTGCATGTCGTGCATGTAGCCGGTCTTGTAGTTGACGTGGGTGAGCATCACCACCGCCGTGTCCTGGTCAATCGCTTGTGGCAACTCTTCAGGGCTATCAACAAGGCGCAAGGTGTAACCCTGCTGCAGCATGTCGGCCAGGCCTTCGGCGATGTACAGGTCGGTGGGGAAATTGCTGCTTTCGGTGACAATCACCCGTCGCGCTGGCGACCTTGTGGCTTGCACCCGCAGCGCGGCACTGAGCACCTTGAACAGGTTGATCGAGGTCGTGTCGGTCACCACCACTTCACCGGCACGGGCGCCGATCAACCCGGCCAGGCGATTACCCAAACGCTCGGACAAATCGCGCCAACCGGCAGTGTTCCAGCTGCGGATCAGGCCATTGCCCCACTCTTGGGCAATCACTTCCTGAGCACGCGCCAATGCCGCGACCGGGCGTGCGCCCAGGGAATTGCCATCGAGATAAATCACACCGTCGGGTAGCGCAAATTGCTGGCGTAGCGGCGCGAGAGTGTCCTGGGCATCACGCGCCAGGCAATCGTTTCTTGTTGTCATCGGGTGTCCTGTTCTTTGAAGGTCGTAGCGTTTATGCAGGCGTTGTCGGCCCCTTTTCGTGGAGAAATAATGAACGATGCCTTGGAGAATTTTCGTGCAAACTAAGCGGCTACCAGGTAGTTATTTCGCATAAAATTCGAATCCAACACCCATAAACGCGGATTTACGCCAGCCATGAATCTCGACTCGACAGACCTGCGAATCCTCCATCAATTGCAACAGGATGGTCGCATCAGCAATCAGGAACTGGCAGAGAAAGTCGCCCTGTCGCCGTCGGCCTGTCTACGAAGGTTGCGCCTGTTGGAAAGCGAGGGAATCATCAGCGGCTATCGCGCGGTGTTAAATGCCGAACGGCTGGGGATCGAACTGGAAGCCATCGTCCATGTGTCATTGCGACAGGACGTCGAGGATTGGCACGAGACATTTATCAAGAAGGTCCAGTCGTGGCCGGAAGTGGTCACCGCGTATGTGATTACGGGAGCGAGCAACTACGTGCTGCGGGTCCAGGCGCGTAATCTCAAACACTTCTCCGACTTCATCGTCAACCACTTGAACCGCACGGCGGGGGTGACTGACATCCGCTCGGAAATCGTCCTGCAGAAGATCAAGGAGCGTGAATCGCTGTTGGACCTGGTGGTGCGCAAGTAAGGAACGGATCGCTCAGAAGCCGCGCAGGCGCCGGGCTTCATTGCGCTGCAAGGTCATGCTCGGGGATTCGTCGAACAGCTTGCGGTATTCGGCGGAAAAGCGCCCCAGGTGCGTGAACCCCCAGCCCATGGCGATCGCGGAAATATTGCGTGCCGAGCCGTGCTCAAGCAGCTCCTGGCGCACGCCGTTCAAGCGGTACTTCTTCAGGTAGACCATCGGCGACAATGCGAAGTACTTCTTGAACGCTTCAAACAGCTTGAAGCGTGAAACCCCGGCAGCCGCTTCGATGTCCTCCAGGTGCAAAGCCTCGCGAGCATTGTCGTGAATGTATTGCCGCGCCCGGATCAGGTAGTGCGGTAATTTAACGCCCAGCACCTGGCGCAGCTCTTCTGAATAGTTGTTCGGCTGGGCGAGGATCAAGCCTTTGATCAGCGAACTTTCAATGTCCCGGGTGAAGGCCACTTGCTCGTAGAGTTCGCTACTGCGCTCCAGCTCAGCGATGAAATAGCGCGCCATGCGCCACCATGAAGCCGACGCGCCATCGACCGCATCCATCACCGGTTCGAAACGCAGCGGCGCATCCAGCGGTCGCTGCAGCAAGCCTTCCAGGGACTCGCTCATGGCGGCGCGGGTGATCACCACCTGGACTTTGCGGCAGTCGCCGGAAATCGCCAGCAGCTGGTTTTCATTGGGGGAAATGATCACCCCCTGATCGCGGTCGGATTTCACCACGCTGCCGTTCTTGCTCAACTCCTGTTCGCCCACCAGGGGCAGGCTCAGGCTGTAGCTGCTGAAGCGCTCGGGATCCTCGATATCGATGGTGACATCGGTGCCGTATTCGATGGTGCCCAGCGTCGTGGCCATCGACTTGAACGTGTTGGCACTGTGATGGAAGCGGATCCGCTCGGGCGTCGTGGTCACGAGCCGGTGCGGCCCGCAAATACCGGACATCCAGCTTCTTGCGGCCTCGAGGTCGTCGCTGTCGACACGAATGTCGCGACTCTGCGGATCGGTTTTGCTGTTCATCACGGTGCACCCACGGGCTATTTTCCAGCGCGCTCTGACGGCGCGTCTCAGGCGTGGAAAACGCAAGTTCCAGGCCACAAAACGCCAGCGCCAACTGAGTGGATAGCAATCCTCGACTATGTGGATAACGTAGCCGGTAAACGTGTCCCAACAGGCACTCGACGTTGCGCAAAACAGTACCTGATTGCTGCAGACAGGTGCAGCCGTTCATCGTTTGGTGCGCCTTCTGGGTAGTCGCTGCCCAGTTTGATACCGAGTGGGTGTTACCCCACAAATTTTACGGACTGCCTTCGCCCACAAACCGGATAGACCCCCACCCGCCCCACTCCCTCTAATGAGCACACCGATTAGCCCCAATAAAAAACAGGTGCACACCCATGAGTGGCGAAAAAAACGTCGAGCAGTGGAAAGCGTTTATCCAGGGCTGCCTGGACTTCCGTCCGGCAGAAGGCGTGTTCCGCATCGCCAGGGACATCTTTACCGAGCCGCAGTTGTTCGATCTGGAGATGGAACTGATCTTCGAGAAAAACTGGATCTACGCCTGCCACGAAAGCGAACTGGCCAATAACCACGACTTCGTCACGATGCGCGCCGGTCGCCAGCCGATGATCATTACCCGCGATGGCGACGGCCAGCTCAACGCATTGATCAACGCCTGCCAGCATCGCGGCACGACCCTGACCCGCGTTGGCAAGGGCAATCAGTCGACCTTCACCTGCCCGTTCCATGCCTGGTGCTACAAAAGCGACGGGCGCCTGGTGAAGGTCAAGGCGCCGGGCGAGTATCCGGAAGGCTTCGACAAGGCCACGCGCGGTCTGAAAAAGGCGCGCATCGAGAGCTACAAGGGTTTCGTGTTCATCAGCCTCGACGTACACGCCGACAACAGCCTCGAAGACTTCCTCGGCGATGCCAAGGTGTTCTTCGACATGATGGTCGCCCAATCGCCAACCGGTGAGCTGGAAGTGTTGCCCGGCAAGTCGGCCTACACCTACGACGGCAACTGGAAACTGCAGAACGAGAACGGCCTCGACGGCTATCACGTCAGCACGGTCCACTATAACTACGTGGCCACGGTGCAGCATCGCCAGCAGGTCAACAGCGAGAACGGCACCAGCAGCGCCAGCACCCTGGACTACAGCAAGCTCGGTGCTGGCGACGCCAACACCGATGACGGCTGGTTCGCGTTCAACAATGGCCACAGCGTGCTCTTCAGCGACATGCCGAACCCGTCCGTGCGTTCCGGCTACGCGACCATCATGCCGCGCCTGATCGAAGAACACGGCCAGGAAAAGGCTGAATGGATGATGCATCGCCTGCGCAACCTGAACATCTACCCGAGCCTGTTTTTCCTCGATCAGATCAGCTCGCAACTGCGCATCATCCGGCCGGTGGCCTGGAACAAGACCGAGATCATCAGCCAGTGCCTGGGGGTGAAAAACGAGTCGGACGCCGACCGCGAAAACCGCATTCGCCAGTTCGAGGATTTCTTCAACGTGTCGGGCCTGGGTACACCCGACGACCTGGTGGAATTCCGTGAAGCCCAGCGCGGTTTCCAGGCTCGCCTGGAGCGCTGGAGCGATATTTCCCGCGGCAGTCACCGCTGGGCCACCGGGGCCACGCCCAACAGCGAGTCGATCGGCATCGCCCCGGCCATGACCGGCACCGAGTTCACCCACGAAGGGCTCTACGTCAACCAGCACAGCAACTGGCAGAAATTCCTGCTCGATGGCCTGGACGCGAAATCCCTGAAACTCCGTGAGGTGTAATGATGAATGCGCAATTGCAGTACCAGATCGAACAGTTTTTCTACCGCAAATCCGAACTGTGCGATGCCCAGGACTGGGACGCCTACATCAAGCTGTTCGACGAGCAAAGTGAGTTCCACCTGCCGCAATGGGACTCGGAACACGTCTACACCCGCGACCCCAAGCGCGAGATGTCGCTGATCTACTACCCCAACCGTTCAGGCCTGGAAGACCGTGTGTTCCGCCTGCGCACGGGCAAGTCCGCCTCCTCGACACCGATGCCGCGCACCTTGCACCTGATCAACAACGTGCGGATCAGTGAACTGGAAAACGGTGAATTGGAGGTGCGCCTGAACTGGCACACGCTGTTCTATCGCCTGGCCACCTCCGAGCAGTTCTATGGACGCGCAACCTACCGGCTCAAGCCCCACGCCGACAGTTGGCTGATCAGCCGCAAGCATGTGCTCTTGCTCAACGACACCATCAACTCGGTACTGGACTTCTACCACCTCTGAATCCAAGGAGATCGAGGCATGAATCACAAAGTGGCGTTCAGCTTTGCCGACGGCAAGACCCTGTTCTTTCCCGTACAACCCAACGAAATCCTGCTCGACGCCGCCCTGCGCAACGGCATCAATATTCCTCTGGATTGCCGCGAAGGCGTCTGCGGTACGTGCCAGGGTCGCTGCGAATCGGGTGACTACAGCCAGGATTATGTGGACGAGGAGGCGCTCTCGAGCCTGGACCTGCAGCAGCGCAAGATGCTCACCTGCCAGACCCGGGTGAAGTCCGATGCGGCGTTTTATTTCGACTTCGCTTCCAGCCTGTGCAATGCCTCGGGCCCGGAACAACTGAGCGCAACGGTGACGGACGTCAGGCAAATTTCGGCCAGCACCGCGATCCTGCACCTGGATCTCGGTACGACAAACCCACTGGATTTTCTGCCGGGGCAATACGCCCGGCTGTTGATTCCGGGGACTGAAAGCAAGCGCTCCTACTCGTTTGCCAATCGGCCGAGTGAGCACAATCAACTGCAGTTCCTGATTCGCCTGCTACCCGACGGCGTGATGAGCAACTACATCCGGGAACGCTGCCGGGTGGGCGACGAAATCATGCTCGAGGCACCGCTGGGTGCGTTCTATCTGCGGCATGTGGCCAAACCACTGATCCTGGTGGCGGGCGGAACCGGGCTGTCGGCACTGCTGGGCATGCTCGACGACCTCGCCGAGCGCGGTTGCACGCAGCCGGTGCACCTGTACTACGGCGTGCGCGACGCTGCCGACCTGTGCGAACGGGCACGGATCGAGGCTTATGCCGAACGCCTTGCGGGGTTTCGCTACACCGAAGTGGTCAGCGATCCATCGCCACAGTGGACAGGTAAGCGCGGCTACATTGCCGAGCATTTCGACCTCAGTGAACTGCGCGACGCGCCGGTCGACATGTACGTCTGCGGGCCGCCGCCGATGGTCGAATCGATCAAAGACTGGTTGCAGGCCCAGGCGCTGGACAGCGTTCACCTGTATTACGAAAAGTTCACCGAGAGTAATATCTGATCTTTCAAACCAGGCCTGACAACAATAACCAGAAGGGAACGAGATGGCGGATGAAATCTTGCAACAGGGAACGCTCAAGCGAGGGTTGAAAAATCGACATATTCAACTGATCGCCCTGGGCGGGGCGATTGGTACCGGGCTGTTCCTCGGCTCTGCAGGGGTACTCAAGTCGGCCGGCCCGTCGATGATCCTCGGTTATGCGATTGCCGGATTCATCGCCTTCCTGATCATGCGCCAGTTGGGCGAGATGATTGTCGAGGAGCCGGTAGCCGGTTCGTTCAGTCACTTCGCCCACAAATACTGGAACGGTTTTGCCGGTTTCCTTTCGGGCTGGAATTACTGGGTGCTGTACGTGCTGGTGGGCATGGCCGAGCTGACGGCCGTGGGCAAGTACGTGCAGTTCTGGTGGCCGGAAATCCCGACCTGGGTCAGCGCCGCGGTGTTCTTCGTCCTGGTCAACCTGATCAACACGATGAACGTCAAAGTCTTCGGCGAGATGGAGTTCTGGTTCGCGATCATCAAGGTCGTGGCCATCATCGGCATGATCGTCCTGGGCTGCTACATGCTGTTCAGCGGCACCGGTGGCCCACAGGCATCGGTCAGTAACCTGTGGAGCCACGGCGGTTTCTTCCCCAACGGCACCACCGGCCTGCTGATGTCGATGGCGTTCATCATGTTCTCCTTCGGTGGCCTGGAACTCGTCGGCATCACGGCCGCTGAAGCCAGCGAACCGAGGAAGGTGATTCCCAAGGCGATCAACCAGGTGGTTTATCGCGTGTTGATCTTCTACGTCGGCGCACTCACCGTGCTGCTGTCGTTGTACCCTTGGGATCAACTGCTGCAGACCCTTGGCGCGTCCGGCGATGCCTACAGCGGCAGCCCGTTCGTCCAGATCTTCTCGTTGATCGGCAGCGATACCGCCGCGCACATCCTCAACTTCGTGGTGCTCACCGCGGCGCTCTCGGTCTACAACAGCGGCGTTTATTGCAACAGCCGCATGCTCTACGGCCTGGCCGAACAGGGCGATGCACCGAAATCGCTGATGAAACTGAACAAACAGGGCGTGCCACTGCGGGCGCTGGGCATCTCGGCGCTGATCACCATGCTCTCCGTGCTGGTCAACTACCTGGCGCCCCATGAGGCGCTGGAATTGCTGTTCGCCCTGGTAGTCGCCTCGTTGATGATCAACTGGACGCTGATCAGCCTGACCCACCTGAAGTTTCGCAAAATCATGGGCCAGCAAGGCATCGTGCCGAGCTTCAAGTCGTTCTGGTTTCCTTACAGCAACTACCTGTGCCTGGCGTTCATGGCCATGATCATCTGTGTGATGTGGATGATCCCGGGCATACGCGCGTCTGTCATTGCTATCCCGGTGTGGGTGTTGATCATCTACGGGTTCTACCGGATGCGTGTGGCGCGGGATCGCAGCTTGCCTGTCGCGCAATAATCCTTAGCCCAACAAAAAGCCCCGGCATTCAATGAATGCCGGGGCTTTTTCATGCGCGTCCCCTGTAGGAGCGAGCCTGCTCGCGATGAACCTGAGAGCGTCGCGGGGTGTCAGGTTTCCCGCGTTATCGTTGGCCTCGATCGCGAGCATGCTCGCTCCTACAGGGATGTAAACGTCAGATCACAGGGTCGAACGCACCCGCCACAACTCCGGGAACAGCACGGTATCGAGCATCTTGCGCAGGTAACCCACCCCTTCGGTGCCGCCAGTGCCTGGTTGAAAGCCAATGATCCGCTCGACCGTGGTGACATGGCGGAAGCGCCACTGGCGGAACGAGTCTTCGAGATCGATGAATTTCTCGGCCAGTTGGTAGAGATCCCAATAACGCGACGGATCCTTGTAGACCACACGCCACGCCGCTTCGACCGAGGCGTCATGTTGCGTCGGGCTCGTCGGGTCGCGCTCGAAACGCTGAGGATCAATCGCAAGGCCAGCGCTGGCCATCAAGCGAATAGCTTCGTCATACAGCGAGGGTGTGGCGATGGCTTTTTCGAGTTCCTGCAGCAACTCCGGGCGATGGGCGTGGGGGCGCAAAAGCGTCGCGCTCTTGTTGCCCAGGATGAATTCGATTTCACGGTACTGAAACGACTGGAAGCCCGACGACTGTCCCAGGAAAGGCCGGATCGCGTGGTACTCGGTAGGTGTCATGGTGGCCAGTACTGTCCACGCATGCACCAGCTGATCAAAGATCCGCGAAACCCGCGCCAGCATCTTGAAGGCCGGCGGTAACTCTCCCAGCCGCACGTGTTCGCGGGCAGCCTTGAGCTCGTGCAGCATCAGCTTCATCCACAGCTCAGAGGTCTGGTGCTGGATGATGAACAGCATCTCGTTATGGTCCGGCGACAAGGGGTGCTGGGCACTGAGAATACGCCCCAGGTCCAGGTAGTCGCCGTAGCTCATGGAGTCGGAAAAATTCAGCTCGGCGTTATGCCATTCCTCTGTCTGACTGGCAGGCGAATACGGACATTGGCTCATTGAGCAGGCTCCTCATGTGGCGTGGAATTCAGTGGACGCAAGATAGCCCTGACCGGGCTGGCGTCGAGGTTGGCAAAGCGCAGCGGCAGCGCGATCAACTCGTAATCCCCTTCCGGTACGTCATCTAGCACGATGCCTTCGAGAATGGCCATGCCGTGACGCGCCACGGCGTTGTGCGAATCCATGGTCTTGGATTGCTGCGGGTCCAGCGATGGCGTATCGATGCCGATCAGGCGCACGCCGAGACTGGCGAGCAGGTCGACGGTGTCTTTGGCGACCGCCGTGAATTCGGGGTCCCAGGTGGCCAGCGGCGCGTGTTGATAGGTCCGCAGCAGGACGCGTTCGGGCAAATTGTCCAAACGACCTTGCAGTTGTCCGGGTTGCACCAGTGCGCCGCTGCCAAGGCAATGCAGCACCCGGCAAGGCCCGATATACACATCGAGGGACACGTCGCCGATGGCCGCGCCGTCCTCGCTGTAGTGCAATGGCGCGTCGACATGGGCGCCGGTGTGCGGCGACAGCGTGATGCGCCCGACATTCACCGGGCATTCAGGCCCCAGTGTCCAGACGCGTTCTTCCTGAAACGGCGTATCTCCCGGCCAGGTCGGTGTTGCGGTACTCAAGGGCGGGCTGATGTCCCACCACGACATTGTTTTTTTCATTGCACAGCTCTCGGCCTTTTCCGAAGTGAATGATACGAGCGATACCTGTGCATGTTCTTGCAAAAAGATTCGAAAAAGCCTGGGGCTTTCGCACAAACTGCCAGATATCGGCGGTTTATCGAGTGGAAATTTCAATGGGCTTGCAGGCGCTTTCAGCCGTCAAGCGGGTGAGGGTCGCTGCGTTTCTGGATACCTCGATGTCGAGTACAGACAACTGATCCCCCGGCAGGCCCTATAGGGTGCGTCTTCAGCTCTCCCCCAACGCCGGAGTCATCATGACCGCACCGATTACCGTTCTTCGCGACACCCATCCGCTGCCCGTACTCGACGCCTGCAAATGGGAAAAACTCGAAGGCGACCCGCACACCGTCAACCTCAACGCCTACACCAGCGAAGATGGCAGCAAGATCATGGGCACCTGGATCTGCACGCCAGGCAAGTGGTACGTGGAATATGTGAAGTGGGAATACTGCGACTTCCGCGAGGGGTACTGCATCATCACCCCGGAAGGAAAAGAGCCGATCCACCTGCGCGCCGGAGACATTTTCGTCATTGAGCCGGGGATGAAAGGCACCTGGGAAGTGGTGGAAACCGTGCGCAAGTACTTCGTGTTTGCCTGATGCAAAAAAACCGGGAAATCACCCGACGTGATTTCCCGGTCAATGTCGATGCGCACATGCAATACCTGTAGGAGTGAGCATGCTCGCGATGGACTCAAGAGCGCCGCGTGAACCCAGGAAACACGCGTCATCGTTAACGACCATCGCGAGCAGGCTCGCTCCCACAGGTTTTATTGCGGCTTGCGATAACTGTTGATGATCGCCGAGAAGTCACTGCCGCCTTCCCCACGCAAACTCATCGCCTGATACAACTGCTGCGCCACCGCGCCCAGTACCACCGGCTGGTGCGCCTGACGGGCCGCTTCCGTTGCCAGTCCCAGATCCTTGAGCATCAGCTCGGCGCCGAAGCCACCGGTATAGCCGCGCGAGGCTGGTGCCGTTTCAACGATGCCCGGCCATGGGTTGTACATCTCCGAACTCCAGCAACGTCCGGTGGAGCTGTTGATGATGCCCGCCAGCACCTTGGTGTCGATGCCCAAGGCATCGCCCAGGGCCATGGCTTCACTGACGCCAACCATGGAAATGCCCAGCAGCAGGTTGTTGCAAATCTTGGCAATTTGTCCGGTGCCCACTTCGCCGCAATGGACGATGTTGCGGCCCATCTGCGCCAGCACCGGTTGCAGGGTCGCGAAGAGTTCCGGGGTCGCACCGACCATGAACGTCAACGTCCCCGCCGCGGCGCCCCCGGTGCCACCGGAGACCGGCGCATCGGCCATGGCCACGCCCTGCTTGGCAGCGGCGGCGGCCACGTCACGGGCGGTCTGCGGATCGATGGTGCTGCAATCCACGGCTGGCACACCCTTGCCGATACCGGCGAGCACACCGTCTTCGCCCAGCCAGACGCTGCGTACATGCACGGCAGCGGGCAGCATGGTGATGACCAGTTCGGCACCTTGCGCCGCCTCACGGGCCGAAGCGCTGATGGTGCCGCCCAGTTGTTCAAGCTCCGCCAGCACGGCCTTGTTCAGGTCGACCAGGCGCAGTGAATGGCCGGCCTTGATCAGGTTGCGCGCCATCGGCGCGCCCATGTTGCCGAGACCGATAAAAGCAATGTTCATGTCCGGCTCCTTAACGCAGGTTGATGGTGGTGTTCACACCGTCGTTGACGCTGTCGTCATCGAACCAGCGGCTGGTGACGGTCTTGGTCTGAGTGTAGAACTGCACCACTTGCTTGCCATACGGGCCAAGGTCGCCAAGCTTGGAGCCACGGGAACCGGTGAAGCTGAAGAATGGGACCGGTACCGGAATCGGGATGTTGATGCCGACCTGGCCGACGTCGATTTCGCTCTGGAACTTGCGCGCCGCCGCACCGGACTGGGTGAACAGGCCCGTGCCGTTGCCGAACGGGTTGGCGTTGACCAGGGCAATCGCCTCGTCGAGCGTATTGACTTCCAGCACCACCAACACCGGACCGAAGATTTCCTGGGTGTAGATCTGCATGTCGGGGGTCACACCGGAGAACAGGGTCGGGCCGACGAAGTTGCCCTTCTCGTAACCAGGAACCGTGATGTCGCGACCATCGAGCTCGAGTTTCGCGCCTTCCTTGATGCCGCTTTCGATCAGCTCGAGAATTCGCGCCTTGGCCTTTTTCGAAATCACCGGGCCGACGTCGGTGCCCGGCTCGCTGCCGGCATTGACCTTGAGTTTCTGCGCCAGTGCTTTCAAGTCAGGCAGCCATTGCTTGGCCGCACCGACCAGCACCACCACCGAAGTCGCCATGCACCGCTGACCGGCCGCGCCGAAACCGGCGCCCACCAGCGCATTCAGCGCCTGTTCGCGATTGGCATCGGGCAGCACCACGGCGTGGTTCTTCGCGCCCATCATCGATTGCACGCGTTTGCCATGCTTGCCGGCCAAGTCATAGACGTGGGTGCCGACCGCCGTCGAGCCCACGAAGGAAACGGCCTTGATGTCTTTATGGGTGCACAGCGCATCCACCACGTCCTTGCCGCCGTGCACGACGTTGAGCACGCCGGCCGGAATCCCGGCCTCGATAGCCAGTTCCACCAGCAGCATGGTCGACATCGGATCCTGTTCGGACGGCTTGAGCACGAAGGTGTTGCCGCAGGCGATGGCCATCGGGAACATCCACAGCGGAATCATCGCCGGGAAATTGAACGGTGTGATACCGGCGCAAACGCCGATTGGTTGACGCAGGGTGTAGGTGTCCACGCCACCCGCCACGTTTTCAGCGAACTCGCCCATTTGCAGGCTGCCGATGGAGCACGCGTGCTCGACCACTTCCAGGCCACGGAAAATATCACCTTCAGCGTCGGCAATGGTCTTGCCCTGCTCGGCGCTGAGGACTGCCGCGATGCGCTTGGAATGTTCGCGGATCAACGCCTGCAGTTTGAGCATGATGCGCATCCGCGCGCCGATCGGCGTCAGCTTCCAGGTCTGGAAGGCGCGGTGGGCGGCACTGATGGCGGCGTCGACTTCTTCAGCTGTGGCAAACGGCACCTTGGCCAGCACTTGCTGGGTTGCCGGGTTGATGATGTCGTGCCACTCGGTGGACTGCGATTCGACCCACTGGCCGTCGATCAACAGTTTGACCTTTTGCACGGTGGTCTCGTCAGGCGTAAGCGAAGCGTTCATGTGGGGTCTCCGAATCTTTGTTTTTATTTCAGGAGCCAGGGCGAAACGTCACCCTGCGATAAGACGTGTGCCACGAATTGGTTATCGGGCCGTTTTTGGAGTATAGATGTGCAAACTTCTAATAAGAACGCACATAAAAGCCGGTCCATCATGCAAAAAAACATCACGTCTCTGGGTTCACTGAACTGGGATGACCTCAAGTTTTTCCTTGAGGTCTCACGCACCCGCAAGGCCAGCACCGCGGCCAAGCGCCTGGCCGTCGACTACACCACCGTGTCGCGGCGCATCAGTTCACTGGAAGCTTCGCTGGGCACCCTGCTGTTCGAGAAGTCCCGGACCAGCGGCTTTGTCCTGACCGCCGAAGGCCAACGCCTGATGGGCTACGCCGAGTCGATCGAAAGTACGCTGCACATGGCCTGCGAACAGGTCTCAGGGTCCGGGGTGGCGTTGTCCGGCCATGTGCGCATGGGCTGCACCGAAGGTTTCGGGAGCTTTTTCATTACCCCGCAACTGAGTCACTTCGTCGACGCCTACCCGGCGATCTCGGTGGACATCCTGCCGCTGCCGCACTTCATCAGCCTGTCCAAGCGCGAGGCCGACATCGTCATCGCCCTGGAGCGCCCGGAACACGGCCCCTATGTCTGCTGCAAACTGACGGACTACCGCCTGCAGCTGTATGCGACGCAGCAATACCTCGACAAGCACCCGGCAATCCGCCGGCCGGCCGACTTGAGCAAGCATTCGTTCATCAGTTATGTCGACGACCTGGCGTTCAGCTCCGAGCTGCTGTACCTGGCCAACGTGCTCCCCGGCGCCAGCGCCAACTTGCGCAGCACCAGCGTGATCGCGCAGTTCGTGGCCGCGCAGCAAGGGCGGTCGCTGGCCATCCTGCCGTGCTTCCTGGCAGCCCAGGACCCACGGTTGCTGCCGGTGTTGCCGCAGGAAATCAACATCACCCGGCAATTCTGGATGTACTGCCGCGAGGATCTGAGGAAGCTCAAGCGGATTACCCTGTTGTGGGATTACATCCGCGCCGTGACCGAGCAGAACCAGGCACTGTTGATGGGTGACAGTCGGCAGATGGTGTTTGCCGACTGAGGATGTTCAAGAACGTTCAGGTTGTAACCGGTTGGCGGCCAGCCACTTTCCTGGACAATGTCTTGCCGAACGCTATCCACCATTTTTCATAATAGAAGGTGGAGATATGCGCGGTGATGAAAATGGCGGCGAACAACAACGGTCGCTTCAGATATTTAACGATGGTATCCCCGCTACCCAGCCAGGTATGCGCCAGCAGCGGATGAACAACGTAGAGCGCGTAGGAGATGGTGGCGATATAAAACAGAATGCGGTTGTTCAGAACATGGGCAATGAATGTCCGGCCATTGAGCAGCGTACTCCCGACCATTGCGGCGGCAATGTAAGGGCGCAAGTAGTTCATGAAACCACCGTCGGGATGACTGGACACGACAAACAAGGCGAATAAAGCCATTTGCACGACCAGCATTTGTGCCGGCGCCTTCACAAGATTGTTACCCAGTCTTTTGTGATAGATCAGCGCCAGTATGCAACCAGACAGTATTTCATCAATGCGGTAATAGGTATTGATGACGACATGGGCATCATTCATGACTCGATAGGTTGTGACGGCGATGGCGAGAAAAGGGATGAGCACCATCCACCTTTTCCTCATCATGACTACCAGCAAGGCGATGGCCACATAAAACTGGACCTCCATGCACAAACTCCATAAATGGCCGTTTACCTCGCCAAGCCACATGGGCGGCCAGTTGGCAAAGAACAAAAAGTTTGCGATGTAGTAATCCGGAGGGCTGCTCATGATAGGCAAGACAATTGCCATGTACAGCCAGGCAAGAGGCACAATGCGAAAGAACCTGCGAATCAGAAAATCAATGACGCTGTCGTTATTGAGCAAAAAACTTGTGATCAGGAAACCCGACAAGGTAAAAAATATAGCCATGCCCATGACGCCTGCAGCAGAATTCAACTGCAAAAACTTTGGGCCAAGTGGTAGCAGGTGACACGCCAGTACCAGCAAGATACTTATTCCGCGCCATCCATCAAGTACGTTTAATCGAGAGCCTGCTACGGAACTATCACTCATATTGGCATTCGCTCTTTGGATATAAAAACCCAATAGTCGTAGCAGTGAAATTTTCATGAAGCCAGACCATTCAAGCCTGAAGTCTAGGCCACCTTTTGCGCTTTACACTTCACGCCACGATAAAATTTTGTCGCGAGCCATTGGCTGAATAACTACTTTTTTGACGTTGCTTTCATGGCGTGAAGTGCAACGCCCACTTTTTGGCAGATGCGCTGCGAGCGCTGTCAGGCGCTCGCCTCCTTGAGTTCCAGCATCAGCCCGCTCAAGCGTTTGACCCGACGTCGCACCGCCTCTTCGAAGACGCCAGCCCGAGGTTCGATCAATGTGAACCAATCCTTGGCCCGGGTGATGCCGGTATAGATCAGCTCCTTGGTGAGCACCGGGTTCAGGGCATCGGGCAGGATCAACGCAGTGTGGGCGAATTCCGAGCCCTGGGATTTGTGCACGGTCATGGCGTACACGGTTTCGACATCATTGAGGCGACTGGGCAACACAAAACGCACGCCGCCCTGGCCGTCGTTCCTCGGGAACGCGACTCGCAGCACCGGTTTCCCGGCCTCGGGCCCCTCGCGCTCGGGAAGCTTGAGGGCAATGCCGATGTCGCCATTCATCAAGCCCAGGCCGTAATCGTTGCGGGTCATCAGCACTGGCCGGCCTTCGTACCACTGCTGGTCGCTGTCGATCAGCCGGGCCTTCAGCAAGGCGTCGGTCACCCGCTGGTTCAAGCCTTCCACGCCCCACGGGCCTTTGCGCACCGCGCACAACAACTGGAAGGCGTCGAACGCCTGCAAAACCTGCCGGGCCCAATCGGTCCAGCGCGCATCGTCCAGGGGACAATCGAGCGCTGGACGCTGGTTGCGCAGCAGGCTCAAGTAATAGCGGTAGCCTTGCGGCCCCTCACCATGACCTTCGAGCAACAGGCGCTCCAGCGCCCGATCCTGTTCATTGCGCAGGGACAGGCTGAACACATCGTCGTGGCTTCGCGCCGCCAGCAACTTGCGGGCTTGCGCGGGCTGTTGCTGGTTCACCCAACGAGCCAACTGGCCAATGCCGCTGCCTTCGCCGAAACGCCGCGAGTGGCGCAACATCACCACTTGCTGGGCCAGCGGATGGGTGCCCTGGGTGTCTTCCTGCAGCCCGCTGCCTTCCAGGCTTTCACCGCTGACGGTTTGCAGCCATTGTCGAGTGTGTGGGCTATACCAGCCCGCTTCGGCGTCGCGACACAGATCGCCCAGCACGGCACCGGCCTCCACCGACGCCAGTTGGTCCTTGTCACCCAACAGCACCAGGCGGGCATGGGCCGGCAGCGCATCGAGCAGGTTGGCCATCATTTCCAGGTCGATCATCGACGCTTCGTCCACCACCAGTACATCCAGCGGCAAGTGATTGCCGGCGTGGTGACGGAAATGTCGCGTCCCCGGGCGGCTGCCGAGCAGGCGGTGCACGGTGGTGACGTCAGAGGGGATTTTCTCACGGATGGCTTCAGTGACTTTCAGCGTTCGCACTTGTGCGCTGATGGACTCGGTCAGCCGCGCCGCCGCCTTGCCGGTTGGCGCCGCAAGACGAATGCGCAGCGGCTTGCCCGCCTCTACGGCCGGGGCCTGGAGTAAGGCGAGCAAGCGCACCACCGTGGTGGTCTTGCCGGTTCCCGGACCGCCGGTGACGATACTGAAAGCGCTGCGAGTCGCCAGGGCGCAAGCGAGTTTTTGCCAGTCGACGACCTCACCGGGCCTGGCCGGACCGAATAGCCCCGTCAGGCGCTGCAACAAGTCCCCTGGTGCGTTCTCGTGCACCGCCAGGCGCTCGCGCAACGCATTGTCGATACGTCGTTCGTAGGTCCAGTAGCGTCTCAGGTACAGGCGCTTGCCGGCCAACACCAGAGGCCGCTGATGCACGCTGTCGCGCTCGTCCGCCGCCAATGCGACCAGGCTGCTGGCGGCCAGCACCTTGCACCAGTGGGCGCCATCCAGCCCTTCCAGCAGTTGCGATGGCAGCAACATCGCGCCACCTTGCAGGTCGCCTTCCGGGGGCAGCGACAGGGCGAAGTCCGGCTCCTTGAGGGTTTCGAACAGGTCCAGGCACACATGCCCATGACCCAACTGGTGACTGGTCAATGCCGCCGCCAGCAGTACCAGCGGATCATCGTTCGGAGCCAGTTCGTGAAGAAAACCGACGAAGGCCTTGTCCAGTGCTCGCAACCAGCCACGCTCGACCCAACGCGTGAGCAGCAGCAACAAGTCTTCGGCACGCGTCAAAGGGCTGAGTTGCGCCAGGCTGTCGGCACTCAATGGCGTCGACAGTACATTGGCGAAGGTGCGGTTCATAGCAGTTCTCCCTGTTCCCAGGCGGGTTCGACCCTGGGCTGCGGCTTGCCCTGAAACAGGCGGTCCAGTTGCTCGATCAGCACCTTGGGTGGGCGGGCAAAATACACGCCCTGGCTTGGCGCACGGGTACCGCGCAGGAACAGGTACAGCGCGCCTCCGACATGCCGGTCGTAATCGTAATCGGCAAGCCGGGCCTTGAGCTGGCGGTGCAGGGCCAGCAGGTACAACACGTATTGCAGGTCGTAGCGGTTGTCGAGAATCGACTGCTCCATGGCCTGCGCGGTATAGGCCGCGTCGTCGACGCCGAGCCAGTTGGATTTGTAGTCGGCGACGTAATAGCGGCCGTCATGCTCGAACGTCAGGTCGATGAAGCCCTTGAACATGCCGTTGAGCAACACCGATTCGGCGGCCACCCGAGGCACACCGTTGTGGGTGTATTGACACACCAGCGCATCGAGCTTGAGCACATCGACCTTGTGGCTGGCGAACCAGAACTCCATTTCGACACGGTACTGGGTCAACTGCCCGAATACCACCGGTGCCTCGCCGCTGCCCAGCGGCAACGGCGAATTGAGCAGGTGCTGCAGCCATTCACTCAGCGTGCTGATCCAGCCTTCCCAGCCACGGCGATTGCAGCGACGGGCAATCGCATCTTCCACGGCTTGCCCGGTGACGCCAAAACCTTCGTTGCCTGCCCATTCGAGCAACCCATGGAGAAAGGTGCCCGGGTTCGGGCCACGGGGGAATCGATGGATATCGGCACCGCCGGCCACCATCTCTCGAGGGGTATGCGGGTCGAGACGTTCGTCGTCGAAGAGTTTCTGTGCCTGTGCACTTTCGGGCGCCTGATCACTGCCGATACTCAGGCTGTCGCCGATGCGCAAGGCGCTGTAAGAAGCAATCCACCAGTTTTCACTGGCCTTGCGTTGCACGGTCAACGGTGCCAGCAACGCAGCGGTGTTCTGCGGTGGATGGTAGTGCTCGCGGGTGGCTTCAGGCATTTGTTCAAGACCAATCGCCGGACAGCCCTGTTGAAGGTCTCGCAACCAGGCCTGCAAGCCCGCCGACTCGTTCAAGCAAGCACCGCCACCCAACAGATACCCGAGCGCCGACAGGTGCAGCACCGAGCTGTTGTTATTGCCGCGCTTGAGATCCGCCACGCCCAGCCAGCAGGCATGTTGCGCCCGGGTCAGCGCCACATACAACAGGCGCAGGTCTTCGGCCAGGCGCTCATCATCGGCCAGGGCGATCAATTCGGCCGTGGGGTTCAACGTCACTTGGGCCTTGCCTGCGGCGTCGTGGTAATGCAACGGCAGACGGCTGCCATCCACCGGTTTCGCCGAGCAAATGAACGGCAGGAACACCAACGGGTACTCCAGCCCCTTGGACTTGTGGATGGTCACGACCTTGACCAGTTGCTCGTCGCTTTCCAGACGCAGGATCTGCTCTTCACCCGCCTGGCCCGACAATGCCAGGTGCTCGGACAAATGCCGGATCAATGCCTGCTCGCCATCAAGTTCGGCGGCCGCCTGTTGCAGCAACTCGGACAGGTGCAGCAGGTTGGTCAGGACCCGCTCGCCATCGCTGCGCGCTATCAATGCCTGGGGCAGCTTGAAGTCATGCAGCAAGCGTCGCAGCATTGGCAACACGCCCTGCTTTCGCCAAATCTCGCGATAGCGGCGAAACTGCATGACCCGCGATTCCCAGGCCAGTTCGTCCTGGTTCAATTGCTCAAGCTCGACCAACGACAGATTCAGCGTGATGCTGGCCAGTGCCGCGCGCAGTGGCCGCTCGACGTCCGGCTCGGCGCAGGCCTTGAGCCAGGTCAGCACGTCATGGGCTTCCTGCGCGGCGAACACCGAATCCTTGTCCGACAGATAAACGCTGCGCACGCCTCGGTTAGCGAGCTCGGTACGCACCGCCTGCGCCTCCTTGCCATCACGCACGAGGATGGCAATGTCCGCAGGCATCAAGCCTCTGAGCGGCTGGTCATCGCGCACGAAGCCCGCAACGCCTTGTTGTCCGCCGTTGAGCAAGGCGGTGATTTCGCTGGCACAGGCGGCGGCCAGTTGTTGGCGATAGACCGCACCGGACAACGGCTGCTCGGCGCACAGGTGCCAGATGTTCAACGCCGGTACTGCCTGGTGATCGATGCGCAGGACTTCCTTGCGCCCCTGGGACTCGACAGGCTGGAAGGGCACCGGGTTGTCGCCATTGTTCTCCCGGAACAGGAACGCCCCGCGCCCGGACTCGCGAGACTCGGCATAGTCGAACACGTGGTTCACGGCACTGACCATGCCATGGCTCGAACGGAAGTTGGTGCCCAGGGTATGCAGGCGGCCTGTGGTCGCCTGGCGGGCCCGCAAGTAGGTATAGATGTCGGCGCCGCGGAAGGCGTAGATCGCCTGCTTCGGGTCGCCTATCAGGAACAGCCCGCTGTCGGGGCTGTTGTCTTCAATGCGGTAGATACTCTCGAAGATCCGGTACTGCACCGGGTCGGTGTCCTGGAATTCATCGATCAATGCCACCGGGAACTGTTCGCGGATCAAGCTCGCCAGTCGCTCGCCACCATCGCTTTGCAGCGCCGCGTCCAGGCGCAGCAACATGTCGTCGAAGCCCATTTCCGCACGACGGCGCTTTTCCTCTTCGAAACGCGCCCCCACCCAATGGGCAGCGTGTTGCAGTACGGCCGCATCGGGCGTCGGCAAGCCATCAAGACAGGCCTTGAGCGCGGGCATCGCGTCCAGGCCCGGATGATCCGGCGCGACGCCTTTCTTCCAGGCTTCTGCCATACCCTCAGGCGTCAGGCGCGTGAAGCCGGTGCCGATGTCCAGTTGCTCGAGGGACTCGTCTTCGGCCCAGGCTTTGATTTTCTCGAACCAGGGTTCGAAGTACCGCGCCTGCATCTTGCGCCCGTCGACACTCTTGCTGGCGACACCTTCGTGACACAGGGCCAGCAACTCGTCGGCCCACTGGCGCCACGGCATCTTCAGCTCAAGCAAGGCGGCTCGCCGCTCCTGCAGGCACTCGGTGATCAATTGCGCCGGCTCCTTACCGGCGAGGGTGTCGCGCGCGCTGGCGAACAACCCGCGGATCCGCGGCAACAAGGCGGCTGGACCGCCCCAATTGCTGCGCACCCAGTTCAACGCATCGCCCTGCATCGGATAACAGAACAAGCGCCAGTAATCGCGCAGCACTTCCCCCAGCAGATCGCTGTGGTCGGTTTCCAGGGTCTGAGTGAACAGGCTACCGCTGTCGAAAGCGTGCTCGCGCAACATGCGCTGGCACCAACTGTGGATGGTCGACACGGCCGCCTCATCCATCCATTGCGCGGCGATGTCCAGGCGGTTGGCGCAGCCGGGCCACTGTTCCGGCGCGTACTCTTGCCGCAGCTGGTTGATCAGTGCGTCGGGGGCCGGCGTTTCGTCGCGGAAAAACCGTGCGGCTTCTGCCAGTCGCGTACGGATGCGTTCGCGCAGCTCTTTGGTCGCGGCATCGGTAAAGGTCACCACGAGGATCTGTGGCGGCAGCAGTTCACGACCGAAACCATGGGAGTCTGCACCATGGCCCAGGATCAGCCGCAGGTAGAGTGCGGAAATGGTAAAGGTCTTGCCGGTCCCGGCGCTGGCCTCGATCAGTTGACTGCCACGCAGCGGGAACGCCAGGGCCAAGGGTGTCTGGGTGGTCATGGGCGGGCTTCCTCACTGGACACTGAGCGCCAAGGGGCCTCAAGCAGTGGTCGATACAAGGCATCGCACCAATCGACGAATGTCTCGTCGGCGACCAGGGCGTCGTAATCGGCGAACTGACGGGCCAGCGCCATGCTTTCGCGGCGCTCGCCATCAGTGGTCAAGCCGTCCCCCTCATAGGCCTTGCGGGCCGCTGCCTGGGCTTTGGCCGGGTCGGTCTGCCCGAGCCATGCAAAGGCGGTCTTGACCGCTATCGGCAGGGGTTGGCGCATTCCGGATTGCCAGGCCAGTAACAGATCACCCAGGGTTCCCAAGGCACTCTCCTGTGCAATCGGGTCGAGTAGCAGGCTGTCATCACTGGCGACCAAGGCCGTGGTCATCGGCATGCCGCTGGCGCACGCCACCAGATGATTGACCCACGGTCGTGTCAGCCGATGCCACTTGCGGGTCTTGATCGAACCAATGCTGTTGGGGATCGTCGTGACTGCCAGCAAGCCCCCGTCTGCCCGTTGATGCAGGCCACTGAGCCAGCCCTCGATACGCAGGTCGTCCACTTGCAGATTGACTGGCAGGGCACTGCTCAGGGGTGTTGGCCATAACGCCAGGAGCTGTTGATAACGCGCAAGCAGATCCGGCAAGGGTTCGATCAACTCGCGTTGCAGGCATTCGCCAAATCCTGCCATGGGCAGCAGCCCACTGTTTTGCAGGCGACTGGCCTGCGCCTCCAGCACCTGCTCGGTATTTTCCAGGTCTGCCAACGCCGCGCCGAGCAAACTGTCGCTCAGGCCATAGCGTTGCAAGGCATCGAGGACAAAGGGTTCTTCATCGGCCAAAGGCGCTTCTGCAGCTTCAAAGAACACCTTCAATCGCTGACTGAAGAAATGTCGCACCGGGTTGCGCAAGAAATCCTGCAGTTGCCCAAGACTCAGCGGTTCCTCCTGGATGTGGGCATCGAGCATCTCATGGCCAGGCGCATGCCCACCAGCCTGGTGAAGCACCTGCCACTCGCTGGCATAGCTGAACAGGGCATCACCCTGGTGGAAGTAACGGGCACTGAAGGGTTGCAGCGGATGCTCCTGGGTCATGGCCTCAAGCAAGCCTTCCTCGGCATCGGCCAATCGCCAACCGCTGGCCAGGTGGTCACGGAGCTGGCCGATCAGCACGGATGCCGGGCGCTCGCTGTTATCGCGAATGCTGCGACCGACCCAGCTTATGTAGAGTTGATCGCGCGCCGACAACAATGCCTCCAGCAGCAAATAGCGGTCGTCCTCACGCCGCGAGCGATCGCCAGGCCGGTAGTCGCTGCCCATGAGGTCGAAGTCCAGTGGCGGCTGTGCCCGCGGGTAATCACCATCGTTCATCCCCAGCAGGCACACCAGCTTGAACGGAATCGCGCGCATGGGCATCAAGGTACAGAAGTTGACCGCTCCAGCCAGAAAACGCTGGGACAATCGCCCCTGATCGAGACCGGCCAACCAGGCTTCACGGACGACGGTCAGCGGTAGTTCGTCGTGCAAGCCAACTGACTCACAGTTTTCCAGCCAGGTTTCGCGTAACGTTTCCAGCTGCGTCAACAAATACTCGTCGTGCTCGTTACTGGCCTGGAAGAACAGTGCCACCAATGCCTGCAAGCGCTGGCTCCATTGCTGCGGCGATGCCGGTTGAGAGAGCTCGTGGTGGGCAATTTCCAGTGCGTCCAGTAGCGCAACCAGCGGGCCTATGAGCGCGGCATCCAGACCACCGATTTCGTCATAGGGTTCGATGCCGCCACAGGCACCCGAACTGCCAACGGCATACCCGAGCAACATGCGCCGCAAGCCAAAACGCCAACTGTTTTGCTCCAATGCCTCGGGCAGCCCCAGGCCTGCGCGCTGCTCGGCGTTCATCCCCCAGCGGATACCCGCCCCTTCGATCCAGCGATGCAGGGTTGGCAGGTCACGTTCCTCTACGCCGAAACGCTCCCGTAGCGCCGGGACATCCAGCAGGTCGAGAATCTCGCTGACCGGGAAACGGCTGTCTGGCAACTTGAGCAGATGCTCCACCGCGATCAACAGCGGGTCACGGCCGCGCTGCCCTTGGTCCGCGAGGGTGAAGGGTATGAAGCGCGGGTCGTGGCGCTCAAGCTGGCCGAACACCGCGCGAATATGCGGGGCGTAGGCATCAATGTCCGGGACCATGACAATCACATTCCGGGGACGTAAAAGCGGATCGGCGCTGAAGCGTGCGAGCAACTGATCGTGCAGGATCTCCACTTCGCGCTGGGCGCTGTGGGCAATATGGAAGCGGATCGACGAGTCTTTCTGTAGATCCACGGCCGGCCAGTATTCACGGGTTTCGCCCAATGGACGCAACTCAAGGATGTCGTCTTGCAACTGGTTGAGCATGTGCAGCGGTTGGCTTTCACTGAACAGGTCGATGCGCCCGTCACGAAACGCCGAGCGATAGCTGTTGGGATCGTCGTAGCTGTCGAGCAGGTTGATGTAGTCCCGTCCCTGCTTGCCCCATGCAGCCAGTAAGGGATGCGCGTGTTGATGCAGGGTTTGCGGATCGAGAACGCCCGGCATGCCACTTTTGCGCGCCTGCCGTTTGTATTGATGACGTAGCAGGTCTTTGTCGGCGACGATGTCTGCCCAATGGTGACGACAGGGGTTGTGCACGCACAGCAGCACCTGGCTGAACCGAGCCAGTCCGGCCAGGGCCTCGAGGGCTTGAGCCGGCAGCGAGGAAATGCCGAATACGATGACCCGTGACGGTAATCCACTCGGAGCCACGTCGAGGCTTTTGATGCGTTCGATAAACCGCTGGTGCACGCCGGCCCGGCTTTGCGCCATCCCTTCTTCACCGACATCCAGCAACAGTGCACGCCACAACTCTGCCTGCCAGGCATTGGCAGCAGTCAGCAGCTTGGCTTCGCCCCTGCCGTTACGTAACTGGTGACGACCTTGCGCCCAGTCTTCGAGCCAATCGGCGCGGTACACCTGGTACTGGTCGAACAGATCCGCCAGTCGCTCAGCCAGTTGATAGCGTTTGCGCAAATCGGGGTCATGCGTGAGAAAACGCTGGAGCGGCTCGAAGTGTGGCTGATTGATCAACTGCGGCAGCAGACGCATCAGGCGCCAGGTCAGGGGGGCTTTATCCAGCAGCGACTTGGCCGGGATCTCGTCGCGACCCAGGACCATCCGGTAGAGCTGCCACATGAAACTGCCGGGCAATTGCACATCGATGGCGGCGGCGATCCCGCAGCCGCCCATGTCGTCGTCTTCAGGATCTTCGGCGAGCGCCAGCTTAAGCCATTGCGCTATGCCGTTGCTCTGCACCAGGGCGATTTCATTTTCCAGGGGGGCCAGCGGGTAGCGCCGCATCCAGCTCACCACCAGGCTGCGTAACTCGTCCAGGCGATTGCCGTGAACCACCATAAAACCAGCACTGAGGGACGTTGCGTCCGGCATAAAGGCTTCCTTGGAAAGCGCAAATCGAGGGACGACTTTAACATTGAAGGCGGTTGGCTTCATTTTTAGGAGCGAGCATGCTCCGGGCGGCGTTCCGATGATGGTCGTCAACGATAAGGCTGGGGGCCTGATACCCCGTGGCGCTCTCCGGTTCATCGCGAGCGTGCTCGCTCCTACAGGAGGGTTAGCGATTGCCACAAAGACAAAACCCCTACCTGCATACGCAGATAGGGGTTTTGGAATTTAATCTTGACGATGACCTACTCTCACATGGGGAAACCCCACACTACCATCGGCGATGCATCG